>NZ_PJBL01000027.1:0-173212 GCF_002836135.1 Shewanella sp. GutCb
GCTATCTCTAAAGTGATATTAATTCGTTAATACACGGTAAAAATAAAGCCCTGCTAACTTTCGTTAACAGGGCTTTATTTGATAGCTTAGGATGTCATGGCTGTGAGGACAGTATTTACCTCTTAACAAGCATGATTACCACAGCGATAATGATTAAGGCTGTTGGCGGGTGGGTGCTAATACGATTTCACGCACACACACATTTTGTGGTTGTTCAAAGGCAAATACCGCAGCGTCTGCAACTGCTGATGGCTCAATGACACCACCCATGAACTCTTTCCACTTTTCATAGCCTGCTTTAATGTCTTCATTCGTTGTGTGGCTAAGCAGAGCTGTTTCAACTGCGCCAGGGGCGATAGTAATCATGCGTACATCGTCCATTGCTACTTCTTCACGGATGTTTTCTGTTAGTGCATGAACAGCAAATTTACTTGCACAGTAAGCGGCATGGTTAGGGAACGTTTTACGGCCAGCAATAGAGCTAACGTTGATGATAGTGCCTGTTTTACGGGCTTTCATGTCTGCAAGAACAGCATGAATGCCATTAAGCACACCCATCACATTGATGTTCAACATCTGGCTCCACTCTGCAGGATCTTGTACATCAGCAGCACCGAGTAACATAACACCGGCGTTATTGATTAAGCCGCCAACGGGGCCAAATTTAGCTTCAGCTGTTGCTATCGCACTTTTCATTGCTGCAGCGTCAGTAACATCAACGCTTATGCACAAAGCATTTTCAAGCTTTAGTGCTTCCATAGGCTCAACGCGACGAGCAAGTAACAGTAGTGGGTGACCTTTAGCGTTAAATGCTTGTGCCATTGCTGCGCCGATACCTGAAGATGCACCAGTAATTACGATAAGTTGTTTCATATAAACCTCAGTAAGATGTATTACGCCAGTCATGCAATTGAGTAGGCAGTTTCTACGTTAATCATGTCGAATTGGGAGTATTTTAACGAGATGCCGATTGTTGATATATAATGCATAGCGAACATCATTGTTTACATATAACTCCTAATTGAATGAGTGTAATGTAAGCTGGTTATTCCGTTTTAGGGTAGAAGCTATCAAATGTACAAAGACTTAAATTTAGCAGATGTGAGAGCATTTACCGTGATTGCCGAGCAGGGAAGCTTTACCTTGGCTGCAGATCAGTTGGCATGCTCTCGCTCGCACCTATCCAAGCAACTGACCCAACTAGAAAGTTATCTTGGAGTGACCTTGATAACGCGTACTACTCGGGCGCAAAGGCTAACCGATCAAGGTGAGTTCTTTTACGAGCGCTGTCAGCATGCGTTGGATGTGGTGGAGCAAGCGGTGGCTCAAACTGTTGATAATGCGCAGAACTTACAGGGCAACATCAACATTAACTGCGTTGGCGGTTATATCGGTGAGGAGGTTGTTACCCGCTTGGTTAATGACTTTATGAGTGCGCAACCTAATATCAGCATTAATTTGGACTTTAGCAGTCAGCGAGTTGATCTGGTGTTAGATCATTTTGACTTGGTCTTTCGTATGGGCGAGTTAGAGGACTCAGGTTTAGTCGCGCGTAAGTTGATGGATATTAATAACTGCACACTGGCTGCACCTGGTTATCTTGAGCAAAAAGGTAAGCCTTTACACCCTAAGGCACTGAACGAGCATAGCTGCATTATCGGCACGGTTAATCACTGGAGCTTTCAGCAAAAAGAGGATGTTAAGCAAAAAACCGACGTGGCAATTACGGGTAAGTTTCGTTGTAAAAATGGCAGGGTAATGAAAAGCAGTGCATTAGCGGGGCAAGGTATAGTGCGATTGCCTGAGATTTATTGTATTGATGAGTTGAGCAAAGGTGAATTGGTACACGTTTTTGACGATTGGATGATTCCCGCAACGCCTCTATACCTACTTTACAATAAAGACAAATTCCAGCCTGCCCGATTGCGCGAGTTCATTAGTTTTACCACTGCTCACTTCAATGATTATGTTTAAGCTTTATATCGGTCAGTGTTCTGGTTCTGATTGTAATAATGCTTCAACGCCAGTAACGCCAAAGTATTGCACTGAATGTTTGATAGCAATTTTTTTTGCTATGAGCTCACCGTCTTTATAGATCTTAACAACCTTCTTCCCGCCTCTATCATTGGTGCTGTATTCATACTCATCATTAAGGCGAAGTTCGTCGAACTGAGATTTCATGATTAGATGCATAGTCACTCCTGTTTTTAACAGCGTGTTGGCTAGGTTAAGTGCAACATTAACCTATTTATGTAGACTCACAGCGGTGCTCAAAAGTTTCCCCTATTGTTCAATATAGATGATTTTTGTTCAATTGCTGTGTTTATTATATTAAGCCCATTAGTTGATAGAATTAGTTAAGGCTTTGCTTTAACTAATATTGATGACCACTGTGGCAACCGTTTATCAACGAAGTGAGCTTGGAAAATGTCTGTAGGCTATTTATTGAGACTAACGATGGCATTGTTAACATTATTTTAGGGACTAGATTTAATGATCACAGTCATCAGTTTCAGTGCCTATTTGGTCGAGTCCTTCGACATTTAGGTGAGGGCACTGCGCTAATTAAATAAATCACTGGAATCGTTTGCTTAATGAGGAGATAAGTCAGTAAAAATCGCTCTTTACTGCAAGTGATTGAAGATATTTGAATACTTGGATGAAACTTTGGTAATAAAAATGTTGTTTTAAGGTTAACTTTTTATCCCATAGTTGTTTTTTTTGGCTTAGAATAACTCTAATAAGAAAAAACAATTTAAGACCTTTTTTCGATTTGGGCCGTATTGGTGTTAAAGCGTTAAGGACATAAAAAGGGCGGAATGGATGAAACTACGTAAATTAGCGCTATTGTGTGCATTAATCCCCAGCTTTTTTGCCTATTCAGGGCAAGAGTATTATGAGGCTCGTAGCGATGCGATGGGCGGCGCAGGTGTTGCATCATCTAATAATGAGGGGGCTGCATTCGTCAATCCTGCTCTTCTCGGTTTAAATGCGCACAAAGATAACTCAGCTGTATTACTGATGCCGGTATTGGGTGTTGATATGGCCGACAGCGACAACATGATTGATAAATTCGACTCTCTTATTAGCTCCTATGATGGTTTAGCCGCAGCCATAGATGCAGGTAATAGTGCCAATATTGATGTTTACAGAGATGATTTGATCCTCGATTTAGAATCACTAAAAGGCACATCAGCTTATGCCAGTGCTGGTCTTGGCTTTAGCGTGGCCATTCCGCATCAAAGAATGCCAATGGCCATTTTCTATAAAAGTTATGTTAGCGCCGTTGGTGTTGCCGACATTGCTCAATCTGATATTGATGCGCTGGCGAATTTAGATGCCAATAATCCGCCTGCAGTGACAGACTTAGCGTCAAGTGGTCAAGTTATTGGAGGCGCTGTTTCTGATTTAGGTATTGCGTTAAGTTTCCCGCTTTCTATCGTTAATATGCCGATCTCTGTCGGTATATCACCTAAGTTCCAACGCATTGACACTTATAACTATCGCGCTAGCGCGAACAACTTCTCTGCCAGCGACTTTGATGATGTTGAATATCGTAACGATGAAACCAGTTTCAATGTCGATGTCGGTGTGGCTATTGAACCTATCAACGGCTTAGTCTTTGGTTTATCAGGTCGAAATTTGATTAGCCAAGATGTCGATACCATTGAAGTTGAAGGGCAAAAGTTTACCTACCGTGTTGAGCCTTTAGTTACCGCGGGTGTTGCTTATGACTGGAGGCGATTAACGGTCACTACCGATGTTGATTTAATTGAGAATAAGAAGTTTAAAGAACTTGATGGCACCCAATATTGGCGCGTAGGAGGCGAAGTACGTGCATTTGACTGGATGTCATTGCGAGTGGGCTATCGTCACGACATGAAAGATTCAACGGCTAACATTTATTCTATTGGTTCTGGCTTTGCTTTTGGAGAATCATTTTTCCTAGACTTTACTGGGATGTTTGGCAGCGATGAAGCCATCGGTGGCGTATTGCAAACCTCATATCACTTCTAACACGCCATGATTTATCGATTTATAGCTGAGTTAACTGAGTTCGATAACCGATTTAATCGTTAAGATAAGTGCACTGAAACTACATAAAACCAGAGTGAAAGCTCTGGTTTTTTGTTTATCGACTCTGCCTACCAATCTGCCTGCAACGGCATAGCCCAATATGACTGAGGGCAATAGCATTAACGATGCCCACAAATGCTCAAGCTTTAGCAGCCCTGCAAACCCCAAAATGGTCAAAGCAATCATTGAGCTGAAAATAAAGAAAGCTGAAAGGGCTGCTCTAAACTGGCCGGCATCTTTACCTGCGAGTAATATTGCCAACGGCGGACCACCAATGGCGGCAATGTTGCCAAAGACGCCTGAGAGGATCCCAGCAATAAACAGACTTACACGGTTCACAGGGATACTAAACTTCATCAAACTAAAGCCAACGGCGAGCGCAACGATAAGAGCAATTGCCAGCCCTAAAATAGGTTGAGGGGCTATTACGATAAGCGTAGCGCCTAAGATACCGCCAGGAATACGTCCCAGTAGCGCATACTGCAGTCCGTTGAACTCAAGCTGACCACGCTCTCTAAAAAGCGTCAATACAGCGGTAGAGAATCCCATCATAATGACTGATGCTGGCACTAGGGAGGGTTCGATAATATATAACAGCGGACTTGCGATGACAGCTAAACCAAAGCCAATTAAACTCTGTGTTAATGCACCACAAAATATAATGATTGAGGCGAGAATGAGCGTGCTTGGCTCTAACATTTGGCTACCTAGAGGTTGTTAAATTTTCGAGCTTATTTTTTGTTCGAGTCTTTGTAATAAAGAATAATGATTTTATGACAAGGTTTGAGCGAAAGCTCATAACGCATTTTTGTCATAAAAAAATAGCAGCACAGAAACGAACCCGAAGGGCGCGGCTTCTGGTTTTTTACTCGAGCGAATGCAAACAAGGACCGCTTTGCGATCCTTGTTTGCAAATACTGAGCTGGTTTACTCTAGCTCTTCCCACTCAATGCCCATCTCATCCATCAAGCGTTTAACTTCCGCAGGCATGCTATCCGGCCTATCTTTTGATAGATCACCATCATTTGGCAACGGTTGTCCTGTGTAGGCGTGTAGAAACGCTTCACAGAGCAATTCGCTATTGGTGGCATGACGTAAGTTATTCACTTGGCGGCGTGTACGCTCATCGGTAAGCACCTTGAGTACTTTTAAAGGAATAGAGACAGTAATTTTTTTAACTTGCTCATTCTTTTTTCCGTGTTCAGCATATGGGCTGATATAATCGCCGTTCCACTCAGTCATTGACTCACCTGTAATTTTTAAATGCGGGGCAGATTTTAACCTCTTATGCAGCACAGTCAAATTATTGCCTCTATTTTATGACAAATGCAAATAGATTTCTAAATGCTTAGACGTCTAAACGGCTAAACTGGTTGACTAGGGTGAATTGCTTAGGTACATTTAGACGTCCAGACATCCCTAGTAAGAAAATATAGCAAGAGGAGTAGTACATGACCGAGCGTAAACTAGCCACTGTAGCTGTACGCCAAGGCATTGAGTCCGATACCCAACACGGTGCGGTTGTACCCCCGATCTATCTTTCTACCAATTATTCTTTTGATGGCCACAAAAATCCAAGAGATTTCGATTATAGCCGCTCAGGCAATCCCACTCGGTCAATCTTGGGTGACGCTATTGCTGAGCTCGAAAAAGGCTGTACTGGCGTTGTGACTTGCACTGGGATGGCTGCAATCACCTTAGCCACCAGTTTACTTGGGCCAGATGATTTGTTGGTGGTACCTCATGATTGTTATGGCGGTAGTTATCGTCTATTTACCAATCTTGCTAAGAAAGGCCAGTTTAAACTTGAAGTGGTTGATCAAACCGATGCAGCGGCATTGGCGACAGCCATTGCTAACAAACCTAAGATGGTGTGGCTAGAAACACCGTCAAATCCATTGTTACGGGTTGTTGATATCACGGCGATCAGTGCTGCCAGCCATGAAGTTGGCGCGCTTGTTGTGGTTGATAACACCTTTCTATCGCCCATCTTGCAACAGCCTCTGCTGTTGGGTGCGGATATTGTTATTCACTCGACCACAAAATATATCAATGGCCACAGTGATGTTGTCGGCGGTGCCGTGGTGGCGAAAGATGCTGAACTGGGCGAATTATTGCATTGGTGGTCAAATACCTTGGGGCTTACCGGCGGTGCATTTGATAGTTATCTAACATTGCGCGGAATTCGAACACTTGCAGTGAGAATTCGTGAACATCAGGCGAATGCGCAGCGGATCCTTGCTACTCTTACCCGTCATAGCGCGGTAGAGAAAGTGTATTACCCCGGCCTTAAAGATCACCCTGGTCATGAAATTGCTGCCAAGCAGCAAAAAGGCTTTGGTGCCATGCTCAGCTTTGAGCTAAAAGGCGGGGAGGAACAGTTAGTCGCTTTCTTAAAAAATCTTAATTATTTCTCTGTTGCAGAAAGCCTCGGAGGAGTAGAAAGTCTAGTGGCCGTGCCTGCAACCATGACGCATCGAGCGATGGATCCTGAGGCACGCGCACAAGCAGGGGTTAAAGACACCCTTATTCGTCTTTCAGTTGGTATTGAAGATGCTGACGATCTTGTTGCCGATATTGAAGCTGCACTCAATGCAGCTGTCGTTTGTTAATTAAAGGGGTTTAAGATGGCACGCTGTCACTTACATAAATTTGGTGGCTCCAGTTTAGCTGACGCAGACTGCTATCGTCGCGTTGCACATATTCTCCTGACTCATGGTAACAGTGACGATCTTGTCGTGGTTTCTGCGGCAGGAAAAAGCACTAACTTTCTGTATCGATTACTTGAGCTGAGCACGACTCAGCAGTTATGGCAGGAAGAGCTACAAATACTCATTAGTTTTCAACAAAAGCTGATCGAACAGTTATTGTCGAATGAGCAAGCTCGCTCGCTTAGAGAGCGACTATCAAACGATAAAGCGCAACTGATCAGCTTGTTGTCTATAGAATCTATCAACGATTACCAAAGTAGCCAAGTGGTGAGTTTTGGTGAGCGCTGGTCGTCCCGTTTACTGGCGGCGTTATTACGAGAGTCTGGTGTGGCTGCATCTGATGTTGATGCGCGTACCTTACTGATCGCAGATGAAGGCGCAGTGCCACAGATCCGCTTGCAAGACTCGCGTCAAAGAGTGCAAACACTCATTGCAGCTCATCCAAATGAACGACTCATTATCACTGGCTTTATTTGTGCCAATGACAAGGGCGATACCTTGTTATTAGGCCGTAATGGCTCTGACTTTAGTGCCACGCTAATTGCCAGTTTGGCGGATATTGAACGGGTAACTATTTGGACCGATGTTGAGGGTGTATTTAACGCCGATCCGAACAAGATTAATGATGCCAAGCTATTGAGCAGCCTATCGTTAGACGAGGCCAATCGTCTGGCGCATTTAGGTTCGCCAGTATTGCACAATCGTACCTTGCAACCCTTGTTTGATACTGAAGTGAGTCTTGCTGTTCGCTCAAGTTATGCATCACATACCGACTTTACGCTGATAGCGCCTAAAAGCTCGTCAGCCAGTGCGCCAGTGGTGACCAATCTAAACCGGGTGTCACTGTTTAACATTCAGTTGAATGGGGCTTTATCTGCATTGTTAAGTTTGCTAACTGATTCAGGGCTTTATCCGCTAGCGCATTGGTCGCTTGCGAAAAAGCGGGTTGAATTAACCGTTACCCTTGAGAATCAGAAGCAAGTTCAAGCGTTGCTCGATGCTAATAACGAAGCGCTCGGTATTACTGATGTTCAAATTAGAGATGATTTCGGTCTGGTTGCGTTAGTGAGTGCCGACGCGGACCTTTATCGTCGTGGTTTTGCTCGATTACTCAGCCGTAATGCTCGCCCGCTGTTTAATGACGGCATGAGCTTGGTGACATTAGTGCCGCAATCGCAGGTGAACTTATTGACTCAAAAAGTGCATCGTCGATGTGCAGGCCCGCGTAAACGTATTGGCGTATTGCTCTTGGGTGTCGGCAATATTGGTGAAGCTTGGATAGAGCTATTTAACGGCGCACGAGCGGCCTTAAATAAAGAGATTGAGGCCAGTGTTGAGCTTGTCGGGCTGGTTAGCTCCCGAAAAGCCTTGATTAGCGATACGGGAATAGCACTGGATTCTTGGAAAACAGTATTTGAGCAAGATGCAACACCTTGGCAGTACAGTCACTTGTTTGATGAGTTACAAGCACTTGAGTGTGATGAAGTTATTGCGCTTGATATCAGTGCCAGCGCCGATCTAACGCTGCAATACCCGGAGTTTTTTGCCCGCGGTATTCATGTTGTCAGTGCCAACAAACTTGCAGGATCTGGACCACTGCCTTTTTATCGCGAGCTAAAACTACAACTGGGTAATCGCCGCTTGTTTTGGCGTTATAACGCCAGCTGTGGTGCCGGACTTCCGATACAACATGCCATTAATGATCTGCATAACAGCGGTGACAGTATAGAAGCGGTCGGTGGCATATTTTCAGGTACCTTATGTTGGTTATTTGAAAACTATGATGCAGTTAAACCCTTCTCTGAGCTGGTGGTTGAAGCGCGAGGATTGGGGATCACAGAGCCCGATCCACGTGATGATTTATCGGGTCGTGATATGCAGCGTAAGTTGCTCATTTTGGCACGTGAAATTGGCTTAGAAATTGAGCTTGAAGATATTGAGCTTAAGTCATTGGTGCCTAAGCATCTTGCCGAGCTACCTTTAGCACAATTTTTGTCACGTATTGATGAGCTTGATGACGATATGCTACAGCAGTATTTAGCTGCAGTTGAGCAAGATAAAGTGCTTAGGTATGTCGCCGCGTTAGATAGAGTTGATGGTAAATTAAAGGCCGAAGTGAGTCTGCAATGGGTTGATAATAGTCATCCGTATGCCAACTTAACGCCGGGCGATAACGTGTTTGTTATTCGCAGCCAGTTCTACCAAGACAATCCACTGATTATTCGTGGGCCTGGAGCCGGAAGACAGGTGACTGCAGCAGCGGTGCAATCTGACTTAGCGCATATTTGCCGAGACTTACTGCAGGAATAATATTGTAAGGCTGATTGAAGCAGCTAAGCGATTAATTAAACAATGCATGTCAGTTACGCTGGCATGCATTTTTTGGTTTTAAGGCCTGCGTATTCGATTTCTATTGGTACATTCTGCTGCTGAATTAGCGGGCTATTTTATTGTCCGAAGAAAAAAACGCACTTGCCTGCTTTTTACACTTGACTTCAATCTCAGTTTCTCTAGTATATGGACATATAGACGTCCAAACGGCTATATTGAAAATGGCTAGACTAACGAGTTGAAGTAGAGGAAATAGAAATGGGCTTTCATCATGCACAACATGCGACATCATTGAACCAGAGCTTATCTGAGCTAAAAGATGATATAAACGTTTCTTTTGAATTCTTCCCGCCTTCGACTCCAGAGATGGAAAAGCTATTGTGGAACTCTATTCGTCGTCTTGAGCCACTTAATCCTAAATTTGTGTCTGTTACTTACGGTGCAAACTCGGGGGTTCGAGATCGTACTCATGGCGTGATTGAACGCATTCAAAAAGAGACTGATTTAGTTGCAGCTCCGCATCTAACATTGGTGGATGCGAGTGATGAAGAACTCAAAGAACTGGCTAAGCATTATTGGAATAGCGGTATTCGTGACATCGTCGCTCTACGTGGCGATTTGCCTGAAGGCAGTGCCAAACCAACACGTTTTGCTAATGATCTCGTTCGTCTGCTACGCTCGGTGGCAGACTTTGATATTTCTGTTGCGGCTTACCCAGAAGTGCATCCTGATGCAAGCAATGCTCAAGCAGATCTTATCCACCTTAAGAAGAAGATCGACGCAGGTGCTAACCGCGCGATTACACAGTTCTTTTTTGATGTTGAATCTTATTTACGTTTCCGTGATCGCTGCGCTGCAGCAGGCATCGATGCTGAAATTGTCCCAGGTATCCTACCAGTGACTAACTTCAACCAAACTAAGCGCTTTGCGGCCATGACTAATGTATCCATTCCAAGCTGGTTACACCGCCAATTTGAAGGCCTTGAAGATGATGCGACAACCCGTCAGATGGTCGGAGCCAACGTAGCGATTGATATGGTTAAAGTCTTATCTCGAGAAGGGGTTAAAGATTTCCATTTCTATACGCTGAACCGTGCAGAACTGACTTATGCGATATGCCACACTCTTGGTGTTCGCCCTGGTAAATAAACAAATCCTCTTTAGTCAGCGAGAATAAACCAATAGCCTACTTGTTAGGTTGTTGGTTTTTTTGTTTATTGAACCTATTTAGATTAAGGTTATTTAGATAAGAGGATATTTTAAGCTAGCATTATGTATTTCAAAGGAAAGGTAGATTATGGATAATCAAGCGAAGGATCTGGCCGTTTTTTGCGCACTATTCTATTTGGCTGGCTGTCAGGGAGTGCAGTTTCAAAGTAATGTCACGCCTGAATATGTCGGAGACACGCTTAAAGCCACAAAAGTTGTAGAGTACTCGGTAGAAGACATTTACAGTTTCGATTCACAAATGATTGGAGATGTGGCTTCATCTTATTGTCAAAAAGCGCCGAACTCCCCCAAACCTGGTTATTCCATGTTGTTGCGCGACTTAAAGTATAAAGTGCAGCAATTGGGAGGTAATGGAGTAGTCATAATGGAATGCACTAAGCAAGACCCTTTCGCGGAATGCAGCTACTTTCTAGAGTGTCGAGCATTAGCGTATAAAATTAACTTCTCATAGTCATTTTTCTTTTAAAAGTCGATATCTTTCTGATTTAACTGTTTAATGAGCAATTATTTTTCAGAAGCGCTATTGTTAAAACCATCAACTGATGGAGATATAAAAATGAAACGTGGATTGAAAACGTGTGCTTTATTGGTGCTAAGTGCATCCTCTTATGCGGCTATGCCGCCTTCGGCAGCGCTGTGTGGCAGTTGTCATGGCCCTCAAGGGCAAGGCATAGAGCCTCTTGGCCCAAGATTAGCAGGGCTATCTGCTGATTATATCGCCAAACAAATTAAGTTGTTTCAGACCGGTAAAAGACAGAATGCGACCATGCAGCCTATGTCAATGACCCTCCAAGGTGATGCTGTTTATGCTGTTGCTGACTATTTTTCATCATTCGACGTGCCTATCGTTACACCTCATCTACGGGGTGAGAAAGCGGTATATGAAAATCCAACTGAGCAGCTAGTCTATCAAGGCGATTGGCAACGAGTCATCCCAGCTTGTGTTACCTGTCATGGACCTTCAGGGCTTGGTGTGGGCGAATTTCCACGGCTTGCAGGTCAGCAAGCATCCTACATTAAGAACCAGTTGATAGCGTGGCAGAAAGATTCCCGCAGTGGCGATCAAGATGGTGTGATGGGGACCATTGCTGACAAACTTACCAGTGCCGAAATTGATGCATTATCGAAGTATTTCGCAGAATTAAAATAAGGGGTTAACCATGAAAGTATCTCATTTAAGTTGGCTCATTATTAGCCTTAGTCCTAGCTTGCTGGTACAAGCGCAAGAACTGCCGGATAAACAGACTGAGCTTATTGCTAAGGCCAAGCAAGTTGGTCAAGCTTATTTAGTCCCTAGAGATTTAAGCTCGATTCCCCAAGGTGAGTTTGGCGATAAAGTTCGCTTTGGCTATCAGTTATTTGTTAATTCACAGCAGATGCGAGATAGCTATGTCGGTAATAATCTCAACTGTTCGAATTGCCATATGAACGCGGGTCGTCGTGCCAACGCAGCACCGCTATGGGCTGCGTATTTTGCCTATCCAGCCTATCGCAAGAAAAACGATAAAGTTAATTCCTATGAAGAGCGTCTTCAAGGGTGTTTTACCTACTCAATGAATGGCACGCCGCCAGCGTCAGGCAGCAAAGAGCTGGTCGCGCTCTCGGCTTATTCCTACTGGCTCGGCATGAGTGGTTTAATGGATCAAGCAGGTGTAACTGATGCAGTCCCCGAATTATCTGATAGCGAGCTGCTTAAAGGGGGTAAGCGCGAAGATATGCCGCTACCTGAAGCCGTAAAAACTGCCATGACTCAGCCTGAGCGTGCTGCACTGCCAGGAAAGGGATTCCCTAAAATTGCCGCGCCTAAGCTGGCATACTCACCCAAGCGAGGCAGTGAGGTCTATCAAGTTCACTGTCAGTCTTGTCACGGTGCTGACGGGCAAGGTTATGAGAGTGCAGGGGTTTACTCATTACCACCACTTTGGGGGCCACAGAGCTTTAACTGGGGCGCGGGGATGCATAGAGTTAATACCGCGGCTTATTTTATTTATGAAAATATGCCATTCAGCAAAAGTGTTCAGTTGAGTAATCAACAAGCTTGGGACGTTGCGGCATACATTAATGCACAAGAGCGCCCACAAGACCCAAGATTTACCGGTGATATAAAGCAACTGAAAGGCAAGTATCATAAACACCAAGGCTACTATGGCAGCAGTGTTGACGGTAAAGCTGAACTTGGCAGTAAAGCTTATGGGAACAACCCTAAACGCAGTGATTAATGGCTGTGCTAGTGAGGCCTCTTACGGTTAGTAGGCATTGATTTTTCTGAGAAATAGGGTTCGTTAACGCGAGCCCTTTTTGTTACATTAACGGTCAGCAAAGATAAGGATCAACGATGAAACAGACACATATAGCCAGTTGTCATTGTGGCGCGGTTAAATTGGCGCTTAACCTACCCGACGGCATTATTGATTTGCGGCGCTGTGACTGCTCTATGTGCAGGCGTCGTGGCACCATCGTCACTTCTGCAGAGCTTGATGGGCTAAAGATCGTTGCGGGTAAAGATAAACTATCGCTGTATCAATTCAATACTGGTACCGCTAAACATTATTTCTGTAGCGTATGTGGAATATATACCCACCATCAACGGCGCTCAAATCCAAACCAGTTTGGTGTTAATGTGGGTTGTATAGAGGGCATTAACCCCTACGAGTTAACCGGCGTGACTCTTTGTGACGGGGTAAATCATCCCGCAGATAGATTAGCTAAATAAGCGGACAACATATAATGACGATAGATCCTTCCATTTGCCCACTATGTCAGTCTCAAAATGGCTGCTCAGTATTGCAGGGTAAGAGCATTGAACAATGCTGGTGTCGTACGCAAGCATTTCCATCGAAGGCTGTACTTGAGCTTGCGGTCAGTGCAGAGCGAGTTAATCCGCTATTAGAGTCTAAATCCTGCCTCTGTCAGGCATGTATAAAGGCATTGAAGCAGCAAGAAGAGACTCAACAGTACAAAAGAATCGATTAAGAGGGCTTACAAGATGCGTAGCCACGACGGCTAATTGATAGAAATTCGAAAACAAAAAAGGAGCCATAGGCTCCTTTTTTATGTCAATTTTCCACGGATGGATAAAATTGATTTTATGTTTGCAACATATAGGTCAGTTTCTCACAAGTAGAAACTGACATTATTCTGTTACCTTTGCGAAATTACTCGCCAGCTGGACCTTTACGGTGCGGCTTTCTGTCAGCAGAAGGGCGACGCTCGCCAGCGCCAGTACTTGCACCAGCACCTGCAGGTTTACGAGGACGACGTGCAGGACGGCTATCGCCACCACCAGCAGTGTTCTCGAAAGTCTCACCCGCAGCTTCGCGAATATTCAATGGACGGCCACATACACGTACTTTTCTAAGGTGATCAAGTACGTCTTTTGGCATTCCGTCAGGAAGGTCAATCGCAGTCACATGGTCAAACAATTGGATTTGGCCAATGTAACGGCTGTCGATGTTTGCTTCGTTCGCAACTGCACCCACGATGTTACCAACGCCAACGCCATTCTCACGACCTACGTCGATGATATAACGGCACATCTTAACATCTGGATTATCCTTCAATGAATCAGCTAGACCGATACTAGACGGTGTAGGGCGAGATTCACGACGTGGACGATCTGGACGGTCACTACGTTCACGAGGAGCGCGGTCACTACGATCATTGCGGTCACGAGTGTTACGGTCATCACGGCTATCGCGCTGACGCTCGTTGATTGATGGCAATTGTAGAGGACGATCTTTCTGAACTTGCTGTAGCAAAGCTGCTGCAAGTAAATCAGTATCAACTTCTAGCTCTTGACATAATTTAGCGACTGCACCTTTCATGAAGTCTAAAGAATCTTTAGCAATCAATTCGCCAATTTGCTCACCTAAGCGAGAAAGACGACGTTCAGTCACTGTCTCTGGGCTTGGTACGTCCATTGGTGAGATGCGGCTATTCGTAGCACGTTCGATAGTGCGTAACATACGCATTTCTCTGTGTGTAACGAAAAGAATCGCCATACCAGTACGACCAGCACGACCAGTACGGCCGATACGGTGAACGTAAGCTTCAGTGTCATATGGGATATCGTAGTTAACTACGTGTCCAATACGCTCAACGTCAAGACCACGAGCTGCAACATCGGTTGCAATAATAATGTCTAGCTTGCCACGTTTAAGCTGATCAACTGCACGTTCACGTGCTTGTTGATTCATATCACCATGTAGTGGTGATGAAGCATAACCGCGGGCTTCTAACTTTTCAGCGAGTTCAACACAACTGTTACGAGTACGAACGAAGATGATAATACCTTCAGTCTTCTCAACTTCTAGAACACGTACTAACGCTTCTAGTTTATTGTGTTGTGATACTTGTACAAAACGCTGTTCAATTGTTTCAACAGTAGTAGTTGTTGTCGCAATCTTAACGTGTACAGGTTCAGTTAAATATTTGCCCGCAACACGTTTAATTTGCTCAGGCATAGTGGCTGAGAATAACGCGAGTTGACGTTGCTTAGGTGTATGCTCAAGGATCCATTCGATATCATCGATGAAGCCCATTTTTAGCATTTCATCGGCTTCATCAAGCACCATCGCTTTAAGCGAGTCTAGCTTAAGAGTACCACGACGCATGTGGTCCATAACGCGACCTGGAGTACCCACAATAATTTGTGGTCCACGACGTAATGCCGTTAATTGCTGTTGCATGCTTTGTCCGCCGTAAATAGGCAGAACGTGCAAACCTTGGATGAATTTTGCATAACTTGCGAAAGCTTCAGCAACTTGCACTGCAAGTTCACGTGTTGGTGCAAGTACCAAAATTTGTGGAGAATTAGTCTTTGGGTCAATGCGGTTCAGTAGAGGCAGTGCAAATGCACCTGTTTTACCTGTACCTGTTTGTGCTTGACCTAAAATATCTTTTCCGGCCATGAGAGGATCGATACTCGCGGCTTGGATTGGCGTTGGTTTTTCATAACCGAGCTCGTCAAGAGCACGCAACAAAGGCTCGGAAAGACCGAGTTCGCGGAAAGTTTTTTCATTGGATGACATGGGTTGTAGCCTTGTGGAATAGCGAGCGCAATATTTACGCCTGGGTTTTTATAGACAGAAAATCAACCCCGTGTCGACTTCCCGCACCGAAACATTTATCAGTAAGCCGATTATTATAGCAGGGTGCAATTGGTATTACCATTTTATGCTGCTATTTTTATTGATTACTAAGCAATTTGTAGGCCAATTAATGGTTTAACTAGGCATGAAAATCAATAATCATCGTTTCTAAGGGCTATTTTGGAGAAGTAAACTGTCAATAATCAGTAGTTGGTAAGCAGATTCAGCCACAGCAGCAACAAAACTAATATCTATTTTATCTGCTGTATCACTCGGTTGATGATAATCCTTATGCGTGGGTACCCCAAAGTAAAGCCAAGGGATCTTTGCTTTATGCAAAGGGTAATGATCAGATGCCCTTAAAAAATCAACGCTGATGACACTGCCATCAAATGATCTCGGCTGTCTGGTTTTAACGCAAAGTTGGTTTGACTGCGTTATAGATTGTTGCATGAGTTTAAATGAGTCAAAGCGCCTTGCCCCTTCAATATAGATAGCATGACGTCTATCGGGGCGTCCTATCATATCTAAATTAATGGCAAGCTCTATTTGGGATATTCGGGGTTGGGTATTAACTTCGGTAAACTTATCAACTAGCGCGTAGGCGCCGTATAATCCCGGCTCTTCGGCATCGGTCGCGACGAAGAGTAGATTGATATCACTTGCTTGAGTGACCGCGTGCTGAGCTAATTGCAGTAAACCTGATACCCCGGAGGCGTTATCATCGGCACCGTGATAAATTCGCGATCCTTTGCTGCCCAGGTGGTCGTAATGCGCCAACACTATTCGCCATTGCTTTGTCGGTGTTTGGGCTAATACTACTCCAGCAATATTAATCCCAACTTTGTCAGAAAAAGAGACTGAGTAACTAAAGGGATGCTGGTAGTCGCCTTGCCATGGTGTAAGGCCAATCTGTTGAAAGCGATCAATGAGATAACGCCTTGTTAAGGCTGCCCCCTCTGATCCGGTATCCCGTCCTGCAAAATCATTTGAGGCCAGTTGTGTTATATCGGCGCTGATTTGAGTATGGTCAGCCCAACGAGATTGTGGATGCGTATTGCAGTGAGGAACACTGCTGCAAGCAATAAGAGTCGAGCAAACAATCGCCGCTAATAAACACCGCATGCAATTTCCCTATGCCAGTCAATATAAATATTACTTTGACGTTTACCCTACATATATCGCTTTGCTATAGCGACTTTTTTTTATCGCTAGCGTGCTCATTGAGCAACAACGGAGGGGTGGAGGTTAGCTTGTATTCGCTAGTACCTGAAAATAGGCGCTGTTTTACCCCAACCTGTACATGCGATTCTTCCTCTAAGTTGCCTACAGGTACACGTGCGACTGAACCATTAGGCAGTGCGATAGTGCTGGTTTGATTATTACTGTTAATCACTCGTGCTTTGATGGATTTACATTGACCAAACAATGGGTCAACCACAGCTAAAATGAGCAGGCCTAGTGTGAACACTAGGCCTGTGGCTAATAAAATATTACTACTTGGCATTAAGCTAATTTGTCTCTTTTACTTTGCTAAAAGCGGCTTTAAAAAGCGAGCTGTATGAGATTCAGTATTTTCAGCGACCTGTTCAGGGGTACCTGCTACCAAAATTGTACCACCACCAGAACCTCCTTCAGGGCCGAGATCGATAATCCAATCTGCCGTCTTAATCACATCTAGATTATGCTCAATGACCACAATGGTATTGCCATGGGATTTAAGGCGGTGCAATACATCGAGCAATAATTGGATATCAGCAAAGTGCAATCCAGTCGTGGGTTCGTCCAATATGTACAGCGTTTTACCAGTGTCACGTTTAGACAGCTCTTTTGCCAGTTTAACTCGCTGAGCTTCACCGCCAGAGAGTGTAGTGGCGCTTTGTCCTAAACGGATATATGACAAGCCAACATCCATGAGGGTTTGTAGCTTACGCGCTACGGCAGGAATGGCATCGAAGAAGGGTCTCGCTTCCTCTACCGTCATCTGTAGCACTTCGTGAATGTTTTTACCTTTAAAGCGTACGTCTAACGTTTCACGGTTATAGCGTTGGGCTTTACAGTCATCACAGGGCACATAGACATCGGGTAAAAAGTGCATCTCCACCTTAATCAGTCCATCACCTTGGCAAGCCTCACAACGACCGCCTTTGACATTAAATGAGAAGCGTCCTGGTAGATAACCTCGAGTACGTGACTCTTGTGTCGCTGCAAATAGTTCACGAATAGGGGTGAAAATACCGGTATAGGTCGCGGGGTTAGAACGCGGTGTACGGCCAATGGGGCTTTGATCAATATCGACCACTTTATCGCAATGATCCATACCGACAATACTCTTATACGGTGCGGGTTCATCAACGGTTGCGCCGTTTAACTCTATATGGGCAATTTTATAAAAAGTGTCGTTAATTAAGGTCGATTTACCTGAGCCGGAAACCCCAGTAATACACGTGAATAGTCCGACAGGGATCTGTAAATCAACATCTTGCAAGTTATTACCTGAAGCACCAAATAGCTCGATGATTTGCTCTGGATCGAATTCGGTTCGCGCGGTTGAAATGTGGATCTGTTTTTCACCCGATAGGTATTGGCCAGTAATAGACTCTTTACACTCCAGCAGATCTTGCAGCGTGCCTTCACCAATAACTTGTCCACCATGTACGCCTGCACCGGGACCGATATCAATCACATGATCGGCCATGCGAATGGCATCTTCGTCATGCTCAACCACAATAACCGTATTACCGAGATCTCGCAGATGAATCAGCGTTTGCAACAAACGTTCATTATCACGCTGGTGTAAGCCAATAGAGGGTTCATCTAATACATACATCACGCCCACGAGTCCGGCGCCAATCTGGCTTGCAAGACGAATTCGCTGAGCTTCGCCGCCTGAAAGCGTATCGGCAGAGCGCGATAAGCTAAGGTAGTTAAGGCCTACATTGACTAAGAAGCCTAAACGTTCACGCACCTCTTTTAAGATTTTGTCGGCGATCTGAGCGCGCTGACCTGTTAACTCAAGATTGTCGAAATAGTTCATGGCTTCGCCAATAGACCAATGAGTTAACACCGGCAGATTGAGCTCATTAATGAAAACGTTACGCGCTTCTTCACGCAGACGTGAGCCACCACAGCTTTGGCAAGACTGGGTATTAACAAACTTGGTGAGTTCGTCGCGTACCGCATTGGATTCTGTTTCGCGGTAACGCCTATCCATGTTATTTAAAATTCCCTCGAAAGGGTGATTTCTGACCACAACATCGCCGCGGTCATTGATATATTTGAACGCGATGCTTTGTGTTCCAGAGCCATACAGCACAATTTTTCTGACATCATCGGTGAGTTGCTCGAAGGGCTTCTCTATATCAAACTTGTAGTGATCGGCTAACGAGGTGAGCATTTGGAAGTAATAGAAGTTACGTCGATCCCAACCTCGAATGGCACCGCCCGCAAGTGACAGTTCAGTGTTAGTTATCACTCTTTCGGGATCAAAATACTGCTGAACACCAAGACCATCACAGGTTTGGCAAGCCCCTGCCGGGTTGTTGAACGAGAATATACGCGGTTCAAGTTCTGCCATGGAATAGCCACAAACAGGGCAGGCAAAATTAGCCGAAAAGACATGCTCTTCTGCTTTAGCTTTACCTTCTACAGGGTCCATACTGGTCACTTTGGCAATACCACCAGAGAGTTCCAGTGCCGTTTCGAATGACTCAGCTAAGCGTTGTTTAATGTCATCACGGACCTTAAAGCGATCCACGACCACTTCGATAGTGTGTTTTACATGTAGGTCGAGCTCTGGTGGATCGGTTAAATCCCACACTTCACCGTCAATTCGAGCACGAATATAACCTTGTGCCGATAAGCCTTCGAGTAACTTTACGTGTTCACCTTTACGGGCGTTAACCACTGGGGCAAGTAACATGAGGCGACTGCCTTCTGGCATCTCAAGTACTTTATCGACCATTTGGCTGACAGTTTGCGCCGCCAATGGTTCGCCATGAGTTGGACAACGCGGTTCACCGATCCGGGCAAATAGTAGTCTTAAGTAATCATAAATTTCGGTAATCGTACCCACGGTCGAACGTGGGTTATGAGAAGTCGATTTTTGCTCGATAGAAATAGCGGGACTTAAGCCTTCGATGTGATCAACATCGGGCTTTTCCATTAAACTTAAAAACTGACGAGCGTAGGCGGATAATGACTCTACATAGCGTCGTTGCCCCTCAGCATACAAGGTATCGAATGCTAATGAGGATTTGCCTGAACCTGATAGCCCGGTGATAACAATTAGTTTGTTACGGGGAATGGTTAGGTTGATGTTTTTAAGATTGTGGGTTCGAGCGCCACGTACTTCAATATATTCCATCTAGCGTTCAGATCTCAAAGCCGAAAAAAGTGGTTAAGTATCTCACAAATCCGGGCGAGGCAATAGACAAAGTGAGTTATCAATTGTAGGAGACATATGTGGATTTTGCAGGAAAAACAAAGGAAACCAAGCGAGCATGCGGCTTTGCAGTTAATGCTCAAAAGGTGACTTGAGTATACATCTTTTGCTTTTCCTTTTGGGTTAATGAAAAACTTCGTGGTAAACTGCGCGACTTAATTAGAGTTCACTGATCAGGGCGGGGGCAATGGCCAATAACGGACTTTCCAAGACTGAGAAAAAAGTCGCATTTTCTTTAGCGAGTGTATTTGGATTACGCATGATGGGTCTATTTATGATCATGCCTGTCTTCGCACTTTATGGACAGCATCTAGAAGGCTTCTCACCATTATGGGTGGGTATTGCTATTGGTGCCTATGGCTTAACGCAAGCAATTCTTCAAATCCCTATGGGGATCTTATCTGATAAATACGGCCGTAAACCCATTATCTTAATCGGGTTGTTGGTCTTCGCTCTAGGTAGTCTGGTTGCTGCTAATGCCGACACTATTTATGGCGTTGTTGCGGGGCGAGCCTTGCAAGGTATGGGCGCTATTGCCGCAGCTGTTCTGGCGTTAGCCGCCGATTTAACCCGCGATGAACAACGTACTAAAGTGATGGCCATTATCGGCATGTGTATTGGATTCTCCTTTGCATTATCACTCTTAGTCGGCCCCATTGTTGCGCAGCATTTAGGCTTGTCAGGCTTATTCTTTATGACCGCAGGCTTAGCTGTTCTAGGCATGTTGATCGTACAGTTATTAGTGCCAGACCCAATTTCACAAGCACCTAAAGGCGACACCGTCGCAGCACCTGAAAAGCTGCGTCGCATGCTGGTCGACCCGCAATTATTTAGACTTGATGCTGGTATCTTTATTTTGCACCTGGTGTTAACCGCGGTGTTTGTTGCACTCCCTTTGGATTTAGTCGATGCAGGGCTTGCCAAAGAGGAACATTGGATGCTGTATTTTCCAGCATTTATGGGCGCGTTTTTCTTAATGGTGCCGCTGATTATTATTGGTGTTAAGCGTAATAATACTAAAGCAACGTTTCAAATTGCACTGCTGCTCATGATGGCCGCATTGGGTTCGATGGCACTATTTGCCGACAATCTGCTGGTATTGAGTATTGCAGTGGTGCTGTTTTTTACCGGTTTTAATTACCTTGAAGCCTCTTTGCCAAGTCTGATTGCTAAGTTTTGTCCTGCTGGCGATAAAGGTTCTGCAATGGGCGTATATTCTACTAGCCAATTTTTAGGCGCATTTTGCGGTGGTTTATTGGGTGGTGGTGCCTATCAGCTTGTGGGCGCAGAAGGGGTCTTTGCGGTTGCATTGGGCTTAATGTGCGTTTGGCTTTTACTGACTTTGGGTATGAAAAATCCAGTGTTGCTGAAGAGTTATACCTTAGAGGCTGAGGTCAGTGACAGACCTGGTGCAAAAGCAATGGCAACAGAATTGTCAGCGTTAACTGGCGTCGTTGAGGCCATAGTGGTACTTGAAGAAAAAGTCGCTTATTTAAGAGTAGATGACCATTTCGATTTGAAAGCAGCGCGAGCGGTACTTGGCTCTGCCAGTTAGCGGACGCCTTATAAAGTAAGATGTCATTTTAACTAAGAGCAATATTGCTATCAGTAGGTTAGTAATATTGTTCTTAGTAAGATCGCTCTTAGTCATAGTTTAGAAAGAATAATCGACAGAAAAACCACCAAAATCAAATATCGCATCATTATAATATTCATCGGTATCAGTCTTTTGTGCAAATTGCCCGTAGAATAATGACGTCGACCAACGTTCACTTATTTGGTACGCAATACTTCCCCATAAAGAGTCGGACTCATAATCTGATAAACCCGATAGTTTGTAGCCAACACTTGCAGAAATACTCTCGGTAAATTGATAGCCAGCTTCGACAGCAAGAGACGGAACGATAAAGATATCATCGTGTTCACTTAAGTTATCGCCATCGTAATTATCAAGTCGAATAGATTGACCGACAACAGTTAATCCAGCCCCTACATCCGCTTTCCAGGCACTGTCGGGAAGTAACTTAACCATATAGTCACCAGACAGCGACCAGCTACGATAGGCTGAAATGACTTCACTGCCCGTTGAGTAGTTTTTACCGCCAAAGTTTATATCTTCTTTTAATACTACAGTGTCTCTGGTTTCCAATGGGGTGAATTCAAAAACGAGGTATTGTTGCTCATCGAGTCCCCATTTTAGCAGTGCTGAAGCATAAGTATTGGGTTCAGACTCTTTGCTGAAATCATTAAGATCAAAACTACTTTTACCCTGTTCGTAAATAGTATTTTCTTTGGTGTTAAAGCCACCAATTGACAGTGTGTAGCTGTGTTTAAGTTCACTCTTTTTTTCACCCCAACCGCTACTTCCTTTTGATGATGGCTGACTTTTATTGCCCGCAAGGCCGGGGGTATAACTCATGGCTAAGCCTATATGCTCTTCACCAAAGCTTGGTGCAATCACAAGATCTGTTCGATTATAAGGATCGGTAAAATATAAGCTGCTCATGACCGCAATAGAAGCACCCGCTAATACATCATCGACATAATGTCTGTTGGACCACAAGCGGCTGCCACCTACGAAGGCTGCTGCTGCGTACGCAGGGATCCCCCATGCATTACCATATCGATGGTGGATATAAGCCGCGCCAGAAAATGCCGCAGAAGTGTGGCCGGAAGGAAAAGAGTTTGCTTCACTGCCATCGGGTCTGAGGCGCTCATAGCCAAACTTGAGAGTGTGAGTAATAGCTGCAGTGGTGGCAACGACTTTGGTTAACTGCCAGGCACCTTCTGTGTCACCAATCCATAAGCTACCAATCAAGGCTCCGGCTGGGAGGGCTATTTGTACAATATCGCCAACCTCCGAAATTGTGCCTGATTGACTTTCAAAAATCTCACTCTGTGCTTCAGCTATATTCGGCATAGATATAAGACAAATTGACGCAGCGATTGCTCGACTAATAACAGAAGCCTGAAAATGCATATAATAATCCTAAAGACAAAACGTGATTAAATTGTAATAACTGGAATAAGGTTAATGCATTGTTGCTAGGATGCAATATCTCTTTGGTTTTTAACAAGTGATCCTTGTAAGAGTGAAAGCTAATCATTCATCCATTTACTCTGCTGCGCGTCACTCACTATGTAGAAATTAGCTTGGTTTTAATGAGCGTAAATAGAATCACGTAAGATTTATTGTTATTATCTCGTTGTGCTTTTTTATGTTACCTTTTAAAATCAATACCTTTACTGTTAAATTCGTGTGGATAATTTATTTTGCATTATAAATTGAGGCAAGAAATAGTGATCATTCAGCATTGAATATTGAGATAACAAGCATATTCTAATGTATGGACTTTATTGAATTGCGCTAGGCAACACTTTGTTTACATGTTAGCTGCTATTGGCTAAAGTTATTTTCTGATATGTCGTTATTAGGCTGATATGTGACCCTATATTCAAACAAATTCCAATCTTTATTTACGAGCATTAAACTTGCTGTCGCCTCTAGTATATTCTTGTTATTACCTAGTTATTTAAATGCAATCTCAGTACAGTTTGAGACCTCAGTTTATGACCTTAGCTATTTAGCCACAGTTGAGTTGATGGGCTTTGCACTTGCTTCAATTCTTTGCTACTTCTTAGTTAGGCTTCGCTCTGTCAGGATTAATGAGACATTCGCTATTATTGTGTTAGCAGCAACGCACTTAGCGAGTGCTTACTGTGATGATATCAATATTTTTTTAGCATTAAGGGCCATTTCAGGCGTTGCTGCAGGGGTTATTCTTGTTTTAAGTTATGAGTCGTTATCTCAAGAGTCGAACCCCGATTTAGCCTTTGGTAAGGCTATTGCGCTGCAGATGCTATATAGCGGATTACTCTTCCTCGGATTACCCTATGTGATACAAGCATTTGGTGTCGATAGCTTCTTTTTCTTATTAGCTAGCTTTAGCATCTTACTGCTTGCTTTACCAAAGTTTGAGATTATTGAACCCTCGGAGCAATTCAGTGTTGGAACTGCTGATCTAAATACTAAAATATTAGCCTTGGCTGCAGTATTCATGATTCTTTTGACCCATTCTGGCTGCTGGTCAATGTTGAGTGTAGTGGGAGATAAACTGCTTATTCAGCCAAAAGAGCAAGGTAGGATCTTGGCCATGGGGACGATGTTTAGCTTGGTGGGAGCTATTTTAGCGAGCTTAGTGTCTCTCAGTAGGTATAAAAAAATGCTAACTATTTCAGCGTTGTTTGCACAAGCTGGAGTCATGATCCTGTTGTTTACAACCGAAAGTCAGTTACTTTATTTTGTCGCTGTTAGTTTGTTCATGATGTTTTGGAATTTCTTGCTGCCGCTGTTTATGGGGACTATTTCTGAAACTGACGAGCAAGGGGATATTATTAGGTTATCGGTGGCAGCTCAAACAACAGGAGCCGCATTGGGCCCCTATATTTTACTCAGAGGCTGGGTGCTGTCTGAACTGGTTGTTTTTCTGGCTATTACGTTAATGTGTATTCTCCCATTGTTATCAAAGAGAAAAGCTTTTACAGAGAAAGGTTAACGAGTTCAGGACAGGTTAGGTTTTATACCGTAGAAAAATAGCACTATTTGGCACTGCTAGTATCTGTGAGTTGGCCTCTCGTTAGAAGTCGCCATTAGCTTGAATCCAAGTCTCGGTCTCTTCCGCCATACAATTAATTATCGGCAAACATAAAGCCAGCTGCTACTTCTACCTAGCTCACCCATTTTTGCCGTTTGATAGTCATTTTTTGGTTTTACATATAACGAGTGCTATCAGCGCCGCTGAAGCAGGCGGTAGGCTCACCAGCATTAATTGGCCACTGCGCCGATGTGATGGTTAAATTCGTAGTTGAAAGTACAGTAATTGATAGTAGTAAAAGGGATGGTTTCATCGTCATTCCTTTAGATCTTAGTTCGTGTTACGTTTGTTTATGAGTTCATCTTGTCAAGGCTATGCGAATGGTTTTGGTTGGTACCCATCAAGTCATCGAATGGATTAAACATGCTCAATTTAGAACAGCTAAATGCATTTATCGCGGCCGCAGAGAAAGGTTCATTTTCTGCCGCCGCGCGACATATAAGAAAAAGCCAAAGCTCGGTGAGTATTGGTGTAAGTAATTTAGAGTTAGATCTTGGGGTGACACTTTTTGATCGCTCAACTAAATACCCCACTTTGACAGAGCAAGGGGAGCGATTATATCAACAAGCTAAAATCTTGTTACGCCAAGCGGAACGAATAGAAAGCTATGCGCAAGGTGCGGTTGAGCAGGTTGAAGATCAAGTAACAATTGCGTTGGATCCGTTAGTCCCTCTTTATACTATCGATTCAACATTAGAAAAAATGGCACAAAAATTCCCCTTCACTCAAGTTAAGCTGGTTAAACTGAGTGGCGAGCATTTGTCTAAAGCAATTTTAAATGACGAAGTTAGTATTGGGATTGGCCTTCCTTCAAAGGCTGTGCCTGATAATCTAGATTTTGTTAATTTTTTCGAACTTGAATGGACATGTGTATGCAGTCCGGATTCTAAATTTGCCGATATGGAACTCGTCGATAATGAAACATTAATTGCTGAACGACAAATCGTTTGTAGCAGTATGATTGAAAATGGTGCGCTTTCGGCTATTACTAAGATGTCCCAGCAAATCTGGCAAGCTTATGATCAAGATGATCTCATTAGACTTGTTGAGCAAGGGCTAGGTTGGGCTTTTCTTCCCAAAGGTCTTTTAGATGAGAAACTCGCTTTTGGCACTCTGATTGAGTTTATGCCTGAATTTCAACGCTCTCGAATGATGAGTACGGTAGAAATAACTTGGCGTTCTAACCTACAACATGGTCCGGTCGCTAACTTCATTATTGAAGAGCTTACTAAGTAGCTTTTATCTTCTAGCTAATTGCCACTTACTGATTTTTAGTACGGTAAAGGCCTTTTTTAGCATGTACTTTCCGTTACTCTTTATTCTATAAGAACACGTAAGCAGTTAAGCTGATTACGTGTATTCTATAGTGGTAATTAGCTTTGTGGGCAGTTAAAAGCTTCTCCAATAACAGTACTGCTGTAGGTGCCTTTGGTGCTTGAAATTACAGCGCCTTTGTCACTACCATAAGCCTCGATCCCTTCATTACTATTATCGACACTTTTCTTGAGTACAATGACATTTGCGCCTAGTGCAGCAGCTTGATTCTTTGCTTAGTTACGGGCCCCGATCAGAATATAGCGATCAGCAGTGAAGTCTGCTGTCCACCAATTCCCTTGTGGGCCATCGACTTCACCGAGAAAATTACAGTTCTGCGGTTCTGCGTCCATTATTCTAATAGAAGCGGCATTACCGTCAAGTTGGTTAGCCGAGCAACCCGTTAGCGCTACTAAAGCAAGTGCGATAAAACTTTTTTCATAATCATTTCCTCAATCAATATTTGTTTTTTAATTCACGGTATTCCTTGGTTGAGGTGATCTCCTCATCGTTTTCCTGAATCATTTGGTTAGGATGTACTGGCAAGTCGAATAGGTAAACGATTCAATAGGTAGAGTAATGAGAGGCTCAGGGTTATTAATTGGCGAGGTAATAAGTACAGAGACCGACATCAAGTATTAAGCCTTTGCGTATGAAGTAGCCCGCTGAGTTAACTATCTAAGGAGGTTTAGAATGACAGTAATAATGGAGTGAAGGTCAAACTGTACGAAAGGCTATAGCTCCCCTTGATAAGGGAGGTGAATAACCTTGGTTGATCATATTACTTATTTTTTTGGTTCCACCGACACAATCTCCTTTAACAACATGTTCACTCTGCAGTCGCTAGGATACCTACCATCATTAATATCTCCTTTAACTCAGTATCCACATATGATTCTGAGTCGCATCTCTTGCCATTCGATATTCGAATAGTAACTAACTTAAAGTATCTCTGCTTGTCTCGTATTATTACTCCATCAAAACGAAATTAAATTGTATTTAATAAACACTTGAAGGAATAACATTATGAAAACATCAATCAAAGCAATCGTCATCGCAGTTTCTTTAGCAACAACAATGGGTGCAGTGCAAGCAGCTGATGAAGTTAATCAAGCTACTTTTTATTCTGGTTATGACGTGAAAGATATACCAGCCGAGTCTTTTCAGTCTTGGCCTTATTACACCCATGCAAGTATGCACATTAAAGACTACTTACGTTACGGGGTATACGAAATGCCTGCATCTTCTAATCCAGCGCTTGTAACAGTCTCTCATTCATTAGATTTGTCTACAGAATTTAAAGACGGTCAAAGTTTTCGTGATAACTTAATTGAAACAAACACCAAAGGCTTCGTTGTGATGAAAAACAATGAAATATTGGCCGAGCACTACGACAACGGCTTCAAAAAAGGGATGGTTAATAATCTTCAGTCAGCCTCTAAAACCTATGTTGGCGTGTTGCTAGGTAAAGCAATTGATGCAGGTCTTGTTGACTTAGACGTTAAGGCAGAGCAATACCTGCCGGAACTGAAAGGCTCTATCATTGGTGGCGCCACAATTCGCAGTATCGCCATTATGGACAGTGGTATAGAAGCATTAAGTAATTACCATACTCCAGGGTCTAACGGTTATGAGTGGGAAAAAGAAATTGGCTTGCAAAATGCGGGCGAGCCAATGGGTCACTTAAAGGCTATCAAAGCGGCTAAGGCAAGTGAATTTAAACAAGGTGAAAACTGGGATTACTCAGATCAGAACACGGATACGCTCGCACTGATACTTGCTGAAGTACACGGAAAACCTTTCCAAGTATTATTAGGGGACTTACATGAAGAGATTGGTGGTCACGATATTATTGAGATAGCCAAAACCTCTGATGGCACCACCTCACCCTCGTTTGGTATTAATACTAGCGCTGTAGATTATGCTTTATTCGCCCAGTATATTGCGCAAGGTAAAGCTGGCGCTTCTTTTTACAAAGAACTAGCAGATACCAGCAACGATGTGCTAAATCCAACCGATGCTGGTACGTTGCTTTCAGCAGGTGGAGCAATGACTTACGACATGCAGTCGTACACCATTGCAGATAAAAACATTATCGTGTCATTCGGTTCATTCGGTGAGCTTTCATTCAGCGATATGACCAGCGGTATAAGTGTAATTAACCTGCAAGATTGGTACACCAATATTGAACCACAAAAGCTAATGGATACTATTGAGCGAAGTGTAGAAATTATTGAACAACTGCGTAAGTAAGCCTTAAGTAGAAGCAATAAAGAAAGAGCTGAAGTCAGCTCTTTTTTTGTTTTTAAAATCGTCTGCACCTTTAATAACGTGTAATTCTGGCAGTTTGATTACATCAGACTACATCAGACTACATCAGACTACATCAGACTACATCAGACTACATCGCACTATCAACGTACTAAGCAGTTTATCAATTCACATTTGCCTTTCTTAATATGGATGGCGAATAGAGGCTACTGCTTATACACCTCGCTTTATTGGTTCCACCAAAACGAACGACCTTTAATTAAATGTTCACGCCGCTGTCGTTAGTACGGTCACCAAGCATCATTAATTTCTCCCTTAATTCAGTACAACATATGATTCTGAGCCGCATCGCTTGCCATTCGATATTCGAATAGTAGCTAACTTAAAGTATCTCTATTTATCTCGTATTATTACTCCATCAAAACGAAATCAAATTGTATTTAATAAACACTTGAAGGAATAACATTATGAAAAAGTCTATTTTAGCCATCGCCACAATCGCAGCTCTTTCTTTCAATGTTGCAGCGGCTAACGTCGCGGGTGATGTACTTGATTACTATCAACCAGAGCGTACTGCAGTACAGAATGGCGCCGTGATTGTCGACTTAACAGGTCAAGGTAGCGAAGCCATAGCCCAAAAATTAGCGACTATGCCTCGTGGTGAAGCAGAGCAAGCAGTCATCGAAATTGCAATCAACGCAGTTGAAAATAACCGTAAAGTCGCACCTGAGTATGTTGCCATCATGGAACGCCAAGCTGAAATTAGAGGCGTACCCGTTCATATGTTGTTCGCGGCCATCGCACAAGCGGATTGGGACATCAACAAAGGGTTTGTTAATGCTGGCGATACTGCTTCATTACAAAAAGCCGCTGAATCGATGAATGGCTGCACAACCCTAGCCTTTGCCGAAACGGGTATTGTCGGATTAAACAATGATTTAAACATTGGTTTTTTACAAGAAGGTGATACTTCAGTCATTAAAACAGATGACACTATCTTCTTAGCCACTGATGGTGGTCACTTCCAAGGTATGGGCAAACACACTGCTGCAGTCCTTAACTTCATGGGGGAACCAAGTGGAGCATCAGCAACCGTTGACACTCAAAATGTCATCACTACCGATGCCGCTTTTGCTGCTATTACATCTTCAGCCAACGTAGAAGAGGCCTTTAACAAACTTAAGGATTATACCACTCACGTTTCATTAAACTTTACCGTGGCAGATGATTCTGGCGACTATGGTTCAATTGAAATGACAACCAATGGTACTCGTATCGTTCGCGGTGAAGGCGGTATTGCTCACGCCAATCATACGGCAGAAATGCGTGCTGAATTTTTATCTCATACACCTTTGCGCCAAGCCAATGAAAAATTTGTTGATACCTTCGCTCGTGAAGATGCAGGTAATACTTTCATTAGCTATGCAAAAGAGCGTGATGTGAATGGCATGAAGTACATCTTGCAGCAAAAGCCTATTAACATCACAAAATATAGCTCTGACTTCGTGACTGTCGAGTCTGTCATCTTCGATACTGTGAATGGTTGTGCTTATGTAGCAGGTGACAACCCACTCTTCTCAGAATACACGCAAGTTTGTTTCTAAGGTCAAGTGAGTAACCTCTTTAAAGGGGTTACTCATTGAATAACAACTTATTCATTTGAATACTCGTAAAAAAATGAGTCTGTTTTGATACAAGATAAAACCATATTAATCGTAAAAACATCTAGGAATTTAACATGAAAAAATTAATTAAAAACACAGCCATTATCATCACGTCTTCACTGATTTATCTAAGCTCGTCAGCAATCGCAGCTGAAATAGAAGGTGTTATTAGTTCAGTTGATAATCAACAGCAAACAATCGAGATCCATAACACTAAGTTATTGGTTGATAACCGCACACGTATCGAAAATTCACGAATGAACTTTTCAGATTTACGTCCTGGTATGTATGTCGAAGTGGATTATATATATCTAAATAATAAGTTGGTCGCTACAGAAATTGATTTAGACGACTAAGAAAGTGCCTCATATTTTAAACCTTAATAAACTGAAAGGGTGAGAACCAAAATGAACGCAAACTGGAAAAATAAAATGCTGTTATTAGCCGTCGCGGTCGGTATGACGGCTTGCGCATCTCCTAGTACACAAGTAGGTAAAAGTGCACAAACAGGTGCTACTTTAGGAGCTTTTACCTCACTTATTCTAGGTGGTGATACAGAAGATATTATTGTAAGTGCAGCCGTTGGCGGAGTCGGCGGTGCACTTGTTGGTGGCGCCAAGGCGCAAGAACAAGAAGCTATAAAAGCCAATGTGATTGCCAAAAGTGAATCACAACAAAAACTTCGAATTGAACAAGAGCGTCTTGAACTTGATAAAGTGCAACAGCGTAGTGAAGATAAAACGAAGTTACGCACTACAATGACCGCAAACAATGCCTTGTTAGATGACGTTCCGCTTCTTGAAAGAGCGTATGGGAAAGACAATGTTGATGGTATTTTGGCCTTAAGAGATTGTCATCATGTAAAAGCTAGAGTGTATGCTTCAGCGGCCGAAAATAGCAGTGTAGCAAGTGCTAAATTAGCCAGCGTGTGGTTGAAGGCATTGATTGCTGTAGACGAACATAATGATGCCAAGGCTCAATTAGCTTTTGAACGTTTGATTGAATTAGATCCTGATGTTTCAAATAGCCGTCAAGCAAAAGATTTTGCAAATGACACAATGGCAGATATTCGTGCAGACAGAAGATCACTTTCAATTTCTTGCGTTATTTAATGAGCTTTAATAGCCTGGTCACTAATCGTGGTCAATATCAAAACGTTCCCTTAATTATCTTGAAATTATCTGCTAATAATCTAATAAAAGGTTAGGGAACGTTAACAGAAATTTATTTTTTAGCTAAAGTGATTAGAATCTATAATCCACTTCTAGAAGGTATAAAATGACCTGCTCGCCAAAATAAATTACTTGTTAATGTGAACCCGTTGTTGCGGTTCAAGCGGCTCTTCGAAGCCAAAATCGCCAGTAATAATTACGTTAAGATCAGTAGCTGTCGATATCACTCGTTATTAATTTTCTAATAAAACCGGCGTTGCTAAAGAGAAGGGACTTTTTGTCGCAACCACTAAATATACCGATGTTTCATCTACGTTAGTGTCAAATTAAGCAACTTGGTCATTAGGTGATACAAGCATTTTTAAATTTAGTATTCCTCAAATAACGATTGCTGCAACGGCCCAAAAAGTCGGTAAGCCAATCACGAGAAAAGCTTCTTTGGGCGGGCCAGAGGACGCTATCACTTACGTCGTTACTGCTCCTTAATCTATTAGCTTAGCCATTTATCTAAGCTCCCAATAGTTTGGCTATTGGGCGCAATATCATTTTTCACGCAAAATATTGGATGGCAGGTCAAAGTTCGCTTGACGCCACCAGAGAGGAAATTGGCACCCTAGCGTTTAAATAAAATTTAAACGTCATAACTATCAGGCTAATATAATCTATATGGAAGCCGCTGCAAGGCTCGCAAAGATATCCATAATTATACTTAGACTCGCTCAACGCGTGAAAGTCTATGGCTAGTCATAATTGGGAAACTTGAATAGTGATTGATGATTGTATTTATTAGCGAATGAACTCGCTGGGTAATAGAACTAATTCATTTCTTAAATAAAATGAGTCTACAAGTTCGACTCCGGATCCTTTCGTACTTAACGGCATTAATCATCCCACCCTTTGAAGATGGTATTTCTCTAGCTAAATTTATTACTCCTTTTCCGTTGCCCCACTCCCAATATTGTGGTTGATGGAGTTACTGGCAAGCCTCTCTTGTATAGAGCTATCAACAGGTTTTAATTCGGTGATACAGGGGAGATACCGCGTTATCCTATGGAAGTATTGAACTCTAGCTTGAGCGCTGCCTATTAGTCTCATCGCGACCAATAAGGGCATACTGTCGATGTGGTTAATGAAATATTCTGTTAGGTATTCTGTGAGCAAGTTTCACCGGTGATGTGACAATAAATTGCACCTTGTCGGTAGCTATAAGCAATACCCATTTATCAGCGATGGAGTATTTCAATAGGCAAGTTAGTGAGTGTCACTGATGTGTAGCAACGACACTCACAATGGTAACGCCACTCTACAGCATTGGCATTAGTGAGTGATGCCCGAAAGTATCGGATGAATTGATTATTACCAAGATAGTATTTTGGTAGAGCGGAGTTTATAGCAATCGACAAAGAGGGGTTGGCTGTCGCGAATGTGATTATCTATAATATGTAAAACACCGCTATATTAATTAGCGGTGTTTTTATTATGAATAATAGAGCCTTAGCTTTAGAAGTAGTAGTTTGCTTGGAACCAAGTCACAGTATCCGCTTTCATGCTACCAAACTGATTTTTGTGCTCAGCAGTATATTCAACTTTGGCACCCACAGAGATGTTATTTGTAACCATAAAGCCACCACCGACCTCTATTTGGTTGATAAACTCTTTGTTTTTTAAGTGATAAGTCGTTTTGGGGTTAGCGTACAGCCAGTGACCAGCATCAAATCCATACATGGCATACACGCCTGCTTGTGCAATACCTGAGCGGTCGTACTTGTTATCTTCCATTGGACGTTTAACTTGTGTTGCACCACCACTCAACATCGGGAAAATTGAGATGTTGTCAGAGACTTGGAACTTATAGATAAGTCCACCAAGTACTGTTTGAGAGTTGGCATCAGCCAGTACATCTATTGAATATCCAAGGCCATCGGTGACATGGAAGTAGCGCCCACGACCATTCATATCTCCGGTTTTGTTATCAGCTGCAAGATCCAATGAGAAAATATTGCTGCCGAATCCCATCATGCCATTTAGTTGGGTGGTATCTTTACTTGCTGAAATACCAACAGTAGAGAAACTCGCGGTAGGGTCACCATAATTCACCTCTGCTTCAGGCTCAGCTGCCATAGCGTTAAATGAGAATAAGGTAGCGATAGATAGTGCTGCGACTGTTGCTGTCAGTTTTGAATTAAGTGTTTTCATGGTCATTCCTCTGGGATTCGGTTGATATAATTAACTGACGCCAGTATCCCAGAAAGTAAGAAATAGATTAAGTTAGGTATTATTGCCAAATCGAATACTTGTGATATTGAGTGCGTAAATGGTTATTAGATTATATTGTTGTTCGTAGGCTTTAATTTATTTTGGGTCATATTTTTTTCGGGGTTTTTAATTAAAGCATCCTAAAGGAAGTTGTTTATTCGTAGGGCGGGAGAGGTTGAGTGCTTAGTTTAAGTAATGGTTGGGAGTTGATTTTTCAGATTGTTAGTTTTTGACGTTATACGGTGAGTAATTAAGGCGGATGTATTTAGAACTGGGCAATGTTTTCAAACCACAGTTTAATATTTTATAGTAACGGATATTCCAATGCTGAATTATCGTTGGGGGTTATGTCAGAGTTGAAATGTAAGAAGTTAATAATAAACTTGTGTGTTATTAAGTTTTTATCAGACTATATTTATTATTTAGCCACATATTATTTGTCTAACTTTGAAGTTAATAAAACTCAGGTGAGTTGAGCTTTGCACCTATATTGTAGTTAGAGCTACTAGAGTAAAAAACTCTCCAGCAATGCTTGGATATGTAGTTGTTCATCTAGCATCGTTTCATAAATAACAAAAAAGGACAATAAAGAGACAGTTGTAATGAAAATTACCGCCTTATCTAGCATGTTTGTCTTATCTGTTTTGTTATTTGGATTTTTCTGCTGTTGCAGAACATTATTTAATAGTGAACTTAAGTGTTTACTTGACATTTTATTGCTCCTCAATGTTTGTCTACGGCTATTATCCAATCAAAACACTTATACCAATAACTACATTGTATTCGAATAACGAATAGCATCTTGAGGACTAGCTCAATCAAGCTGTTATGTATTCGTTTCACCAATAGTTACTAACTTAGGAAAGTTTGCTAACTCCGATAAGGTAAGAAGAGATCCCAACTAAGGTTTGTTAAATTTAAACAATTAGATAGAGTTCATTAGATGCTAGCGTCTTTAGTCTTCCTATTTTGTACTGGTATAAAGCAGGTGGTGTTAATACCCGTTGGATTGTCTGCTGATGGAATTAGCGGTTGCATGAACTTAGATCTCTGTACAGCGAGTTTCAGCTTATTTAAGTCACATCTACCAGAAATGGATGTGTTAAATGAAGAAGGCTGGCAAAGCAAAGTTTAGCAAACATCATGACTTGGGGTTAGGCCGCTTCTCAAAATAGGCAGTACTGAGAAGCCTTACTTATTAAGATGGGAGAACCCTTGATGATTTATCTAGTGCGATACAGTTTTAATTATCAGCACAAGAATAAGCACACCAGCGAGCGTCTAACAGACAAAGTTTTTGTCAATGATAGAACGCTTCAAGGCGCTAAAGTACAAGTTACACGCCGCGCAGTAAGCGAGGACTTAAAAGGCTTTAAGATTATTTCAGCAGAAGTGATGTTATAGCTATGATTATCCTCTCCTCTACATGCTGATAATTTTTCTTTTCAAAGCAGGCTTAGCTTCAACTAGGCCTCCTATCTCTAAACTCTCTCAATAATACTTATTCATAAAAATGTTATGACAAATACAGCACTCATATAAATAGCTCACAACAATGCAAGTGTGCTTTACCTCTATGTCATTATTCGCTTCAGTGACCTATTCGATTTTTGAATAATAACCAACTCCTTGTATTGGTTTTTGTTGAGTAAAATAGCCTCAAGATTTACACACTAACTACATGAGGTACGACTATGAAACTTAAACATCTATTACTGACAGCCACTCTTGCACTTACTTGCGTAGCGACTAGCTCATATGCAGATTACTGCGACGATACATTGGGAGAGATGGTCGGTGGCGCTTTAGAAGGTGGTCTCGTTGGCACCGGCTTGGGTGCAATAGCTGATGGTAGAGGCGGGGCTATGCGTGGAGCACAAATTGGTGCTGCAGTTGGTGCACTTGACGGGCTTATTGAAGGAGAGATCAAGCGTGACCGCTGTCAGCGAGACATGCGAGATCTTGAGGATGGCCTAATCATGGATGAGCTTGATGATATGGCAATTGAAGATGCTATCGCCGACGACATTATCTTTAACGACTAATAGTCAAATTTACGCGCCGAGTGATCTCTGCGCGTGTATTCCTTGGGGGAGTCAACATGAACAATCGTAGTATTAAACCCGCTTTAACTGCAGCCGCGATATCGCTAATGATGTTGCCTAGTCTTGCCTCTGCAAGCTTTATGGACGCTTTTACCGATCCTAAAGATGGCCGTATAGATGCAAGTCAGTGGATCTTGGATAACTCAGCAGGCTTTATGCCTATTCCACTGATTATTACTGAGCCAGCAGTAGGGACGGGCGGTGGTGCTGCGTTGTTGTTCTTCCATGAGACTGATGAACAGAAGGCTAAGCGTGAACTATATCCGGATGAAGTCACTAATATTCCACCCAGTGTCACGGGTGTTGTCGGTGCAGCGACGAGTAACGGCAGTAAACTTGCTGGCGTGTTCCACTCTGGAAACTGGCAAGACGATAATATACGTTACTTAGGCGGCATATTTGGTGCTGAGTTTAACTTAAAATACTATGGTGAAGCATCAGATCAAGCCAACAATTTCAATATAAAAGGGCTGTACTTCTTTCAAGATATTGATTTTAGAATAGCGGGCAGTAACTTTTTTCTTGGTGCTGATTACGTCAATATGAATTCAGAAGCATCTTTTGATATGTCTTCGATGCTGCCTGGCGTCGATCCTCTCGCACTGGACAGTAATGACGCACACGTAGGCCTTAAGGTCACATACGATAGTCGTGATAACCAATTCTCAGCTAGGACAGGAACCAAAGCGGGTCTCAAAGCCAATATGCATGGCAAAGGTGTTGGTGGTGACTTTGACTATCAGGATTATCATGCATTTGTTGAGACCTATCATCGAGTGGCACCAAAGTGGGGCGTTGCTATGCGACTTGATGCTAAATCAACCACAGAAGGTGCACCATTTTACGCTAAGCCCTTTATTGATATGCGCGGCATGGCGGCAATGCGCTATCAAGCTGACAATACAGCGCTTGCTGAAGTTGAAGTTAGCTATGACATCGATGACCGATGGACAATACTCGGCTTTGCTGGCACCGGTAAAGCGGTTAATAACGATCAAAGTTTTAATCAGGCTGAATGGCAAAATGCTCAAGGAGCTGGCTTTAGATATCTGCTAGCACGCCAACTTGGTTTAAGAACCGGTATAGATATTGCCAAAGGGCCAGAAGAGTGGACCATGTATTTGCAGTTTGGTGGGGCTTGGTAGTTGCCTGCTAACTTTTTATTTGAGAAGGAGCTTTGTTGCTCCTTTTCCGCATAAGAATACTCAAGTAATCATACTTGAGTACAAAATGATTGGGCATCGCTAATAATCTAAAATGCTTCAGTATGTAAGCTTAAAGGAGTGATTTGGAATAACGGCGTATTCTTCGTCATACTACAGCGGACTCGGGAGTTCTTTAAGCCTCTTCCTTTAGCGTACTAATACAATAAGTGAGAGTTGCAGTTTTAACAGGAGCTCTGGCTACTCTCGTTGAGCACAAAATCAAGCTGCAGCAATAGAGTCCGCACTATCGCTAACACTTGAATGGATCTAGGGATTCATATTTCAGTCAGTTAAAAGGGCCACTCAGTTGGCCCTTTTTGGCCTTCAAAATGAGGGCCCAAATCGCAATCGTCGCCAATGATAGCTGTGGGTTTTATAAAGATGGTATTAAGAGGTTATGTGGCCAAATTAGTGTTGATGAAATGTACTTTTTTAAGCTGGAAAGCTATGTAGCCTGTCACTCCTATATTCACCGCTCACGTCAATTTTTCATTGGCAGCCTAAGCGCGAGTAAATACTCAATAATATCTAGTAAGACTGCTTAAATCAGTCTTGATTCATATTCCATTCTGTAAAAAATGTCGGATGTTCTATTGCCCTATTAGCTATTTCATCGGTTTACCTTCTTTGACGCGCAAGTATCAGATTTAATCTGAATCAGAGCTGACTGTTTCGACCATTCAATCGAACGACCTATTCGATTTACCTATATTACATGGTTTAACGAATTACTTTTTCAATGTGAAAATAGCCTCACTTAGCAAGCTTACGAAATAATTCGATTTGCTAAATAACTTAAAAATCAAATCAATGAGGATGAACATTATGAAAAAGTCAGCAATCGTTATCGCAACACTACTCGCGCTATCTGCAGGCACTGCAAGTGCAAATACAGAAGTACTAAACGGCTTCACTGGTAAAATTGAAGCTGAATATACCACTCAAGATAAGCACGCTAATGTTGAAACCCAACTAGGTTACGACTTCAACTTCGGCGCGGTATCGGTTATCCCATTCTTTGCAGCTGAAACGGCATACTCTGGCGAACGTAACCTAGAAGATGGTAAGCGTGAAGGCTTTGATAAAGGCGGTTTAGGCGGCGGTATCAAGGTACAAACTAACTTTGACAACTTCTATGCCTATGTAGAAGGTCGTGCAATGCGCAAAGATCGTCTTAAGCTTCAAGGTCCAACACCTGAACTCTCGGGTTATACGCCTGCAGGGGCAGAAATTTTTACCAATAGCACTGTTAAAGAATACCGTGGCGAAATAGGTACTGGCTACATCTTTGACAATGGCCTAAGTGCCGGTGTTGAAGCTTCTTTCACTCAAGATCGCTTTGAAGACTTCAAAGATGAGAAACGTGAAGTGTTCGCCGTCGCTGGTTACCAAGTGTCAGACAATTTCAATGTGTACTTAAAAGCGGGCCGCGCTGATACAGCGGAGCTTAAATTAGTAGCAGTACCATCATCAGATAGTTTGAAAGGTGAGTGGGAAACAAAAACAGTTATTGGTCTAACGTACAAGTTTTAATCGCAACAGCTCTTAGTTAATGGTACCTCGATGCTCTAAATTCTATACAAGGGAAAGCATCGAGAGTCACTTTAATGAGTTGCCACCAATAACTTACCATCTTTTTATAACGTTAAACCGAATTAAGAGAACATCATGGAATCAACAGGATACTCTGTTAATTATAAAGCAATTGCTTCGCGCTCAGTTTTACTGCCGAAGTTACCACTTCATAGTCAACGTAAATCTAAAATTGCAAATGCACTTGCTATTGGATTGCCAGTCATCATGCTTAGTTTTGTACTGGCCAGCTCTGCTAATGCAGAGATAGCTTGTGCTAGTACTGACTTTGAGTGTCAGGTGGCATTGTCAGAAAGAGGCGGTGCAGCGTGAATATATGCAGCAGGCTCATAATCTATGTATAGAGAACCCATTTGCACTCAAAGATCAAAAGGACTGTAAACGTTGATAGCCAAACTTAAATTGGTAATATCTACAAGCCTGAGTGTTATGACTCGGGCTTTTTACTGTCTGCTGTACTCATTAGCTTTCTCTGAGTGATAGGAGATCTAAAGCAGATCATTTTGTGGTCTATGATATTTAGTCGATATTATTTGATAATCTTGAGGGAAGTAGCTGCTAATGACAGAGTTTAAGTTCCTTAACCTGTTTAAAATTCGCCATTTAGTTACTTCTTATCTTCATCGTTTATAGTCAACTCACTTTGTGTCGAAAGTCGCTTATTTAAAAGTAGATGAGCATTTCGATTTGAGAGAAGCGAGAGCTGTGTTACGCTCTGTCGATTAGTAAAAATTTATAAATTTAGCAGGAGATTTCAATGGCCAGTCGTGGTGTCAATAAAGTAATTTTGGTGGGTAATTTAGGACAAGATCCTGAAGTTCGTTACATGCCGAACGGCAATGCCGTAGCCAACATTACCGTGGCGACAAGTGAATCTTGGAAAGACCCACAAGGTCAAAAGCAAGAGCGCACAGAATGGCACCGCGTAGTGATGTTTGGCAAATTGGCCGAAATCACGGGTGAATACTTACGTAAAGGCTCTCAAGTGTATCTTGAAGGCAAGCTACAGACGCGTAAGTGGAAAGACCAAAGTGGTCAAGATCGTTACAGCACTGAAGTGGTTGTCGATCAAGGCGGTCAAATGCAAATGTTAGGCGGTCGTGGTCAAGGTCAAGCTCCTGGTGCACCAGCACAAGGCGGATACCAGCAGCCACAACAGCAAGCACCTCAACAGGGTGGTTATGCACCTAAGCCACAGCAAGCAGCTCCTCAGCAAGGTGGTTATGCACCTAAGCCTCAGGAAGCTCCTGCACAAGGCGGTTACCAGCAACCACAACAGCAACAAGCACCAGCACAAGGCGGTTACCAAGCGCCACAGCAAGGTGGTTATGCACCTAAGCCTCAAGCTGCACCAGCTGCACCTCAGCAGCGTCCTGCTCCACAGCCACAGCAAAACGTGACTCCAGATTTGGATGATGGTTGGGATGACGATATCCCATTTTAGATCCCTGTAATTACAGTAATGTAAGAATAAGCTGTAAAATACATTTAAACCCAGTCTAATGACTGGGTTTTTCTTTTTCTGACACTTTCGTTTGTCTAAATATGTCCTATATTAGACTAGCGGTTAAAAATCGTGTCAGAAAAGGAGTGGTTATGTAACGCCCGATTGCCTTATTAGCCTCATCAAATGAGGTAAACTCCGCTCTTGGACTTAAGACACCGTTTATTACTTTTGCTCGTCATCAGGATAGAGTTCGGCAAATAAATATACTAAACACAAACTGTTAAGCGGCATAACAGGATTTGTCCAAATCATACGGCTGTGACGCCCAGCTTCACCAAATATTTCAAGTAGAAGATCCGAAGCTCCATCAAGCGCTTTTGGATGCTCAAAGCAAGATTCATGGACATTCAACACACCCTCCAAACGGTAAATTTGTTTTATCCGCGTAAGCTCACCACAAGCCTGTTTTAATTGCGCAATGGCATTGAGAGTTGCAAGACGACATGCAGCATATCCCTCACTCACGGTATGATCTGCTCCCAATTGTCCTTGATACTGAAGCACGCCCTTTAAATAGGGAAACTGCCCCGAGGTCATTAACTGGTTGCCGACGATTGAATAGGGCTCGTAATTCCCAAGTCCCCTAGCGACTTGAGGTAATGTAACCCCTGCGGTCATTAACCGCGATTCAGGAGTGATCATCATGATGTCGCCTGGTGTGACAAGGTCTTCGTTGGATCAAGGAGCGGTGCTAACCAAGTTGTCAAATGCTGAGGATTGGTCATCAGCCAGTTCGCTGCAGCCTCATCTTCTGTCATCCCTTGTCGATTAACCGCATAATCGAGCTCTGCAACAATTTGATTCGACATTACTATATTATCGAGTACCTTAATTTGTTCCGGCGAGAAATTACGCGTTAGCTCCACCTTACGGGCAAGCAACACTGCTTTATCTTTACCACCGAGCAAACCTCTTGGATCCTGAAGCTCACGAATACGGTATTGGTGATGTAAAAACTGAGGGTGCCACAGAGGAACAATCACCCAATCATTCACCGCTGCTGCAGATTCAAAGGCCGCGACACAATCAGCCTGAGTGCCAGTTTTAAATTGATAACCCGCCGCAGTTAATCCATATTGCACCATGATATTTTTAGAAAAGCGTGTAATTCCCGCGCCTTCACCAATCCCTTGAATTGTCGGCCGAATACGTTGCTGGACTTCAGGTTTGAGTAAATCCTCAATGCTCGACACTAATTCTGCAGGCACATAGTCGGGCACACCCCAGAGCGCATAGGGCTCATAATGCAGCCCGAGTTGCTGCGTAGGTACTCGCTCTTCAACGTGTTGTCGATAAATCCCATGGCTATGAGGTAGCCATGCAGAACAAACCATATCCACTTTGCCTTCACCTAGCCGATCAAAATTAGCCTCATGCAGTGCATAGCTTCGTTGTACCTCTTTACCCATAACTCTTATTACCTGAGCCACTACAGCCGCGGTAACGCGGTGGAAACTCAAGTCCGTCACTCCCATGCGAATAACCTGCTCACCCTGTGCACTTTTGCTATTCAGGCTTGTACTCTCATTCTGTGAACTCATGCCCATTGCGCCTCGGTGAAATAACCCTAAAGATGCCAAGCTTCCCAGGCCCAGCGTTTGTAATAATTGTCGCCTAAAAGAATCAATCTTTGGCATGCTCAATCTCCTTAGTATCTAAAATGGTGAGTCTGTCCATCGCAATGCCTACGATGGTGTTGTGCTTTGCATAGGGAAAAATCACCTCTACTTTGATGCCATTCGGATCTTCGAGGAACAACTGATGTTCACCAATTTCGGGCACGATTCGTTCCTGAAAAGTCATCCCTTGCTGACATAAATGTTGCTGCATCTGGTGTAAATCTGTGCCGCGAAACGACAAATGATCAACACGCCCAGAACCATAGAGGTTGCTACTCTCCCCTAAATAAACCTGTAGCGCTTGATCGCCCGCAGCCACTAAATGCAAGATGGGTTTATCCGAGGCATAGAGCCAATGGCCAGGAAAACCAAACTGTGGCCGCCAACCTAGTTTCAAGTCCAGAATGACTTGATAAAATGCAAGCGTCTCAACCAGTTTTGGGGTTCTGATAGTAAAGTGGTCTAATCCAATTATGTTCATATTGTTATCCTCTGGCAGTATTGACTCAGCATTGCCAAGTGCGGAGCCAAACGGTTTCAACTCAAACGAATTACGTGAGTAAATTCAATTAAGCTCAGTACTTGGCGTAAGCCGATAAGATTAATTCCCGCGAACGCCCGCAGCCAAAGGCTTGAAACGGAAAATGTAATAAGGTGGACTGTTTTCAGCTTTGCCATTATTGAAAGGCGCTGAGAGCGGTAATTGTGCGGCGCCTGAGTACAAATAACCTTGCTTGCCATAACTCACGCCGTCGGGCCACACCATACGTTCATCATGCACATAAGTACGGTACTGACGAGACTCAGCGGGTATCACTCCAATGGTTCGTTCACCCACTTCCGTCAGGTACAAATTATTGGCTTCATCGATACTTAAGCCGCCGTTATTAGGTTTGTTGGCATAGGTCTCCACTTTGGCTGAGAGTGCCGCAGGTGTAAGCGAAGGATCGATTAAATCCGTCATTTGCACGCGGTAGATTTTGTCTTTATTCATGGGGGCAAAGTAGAGCCATGTTTGTGTTTTATCTAAAGCAATACCATCGGCACCCACATAGACTTCAATCTGCTTACGGTTTTTTGAGTCCTTGTCGATAATAAGTGGCCGTTGCAAATCAGGCATTACACTGTTATCCCCCTGTAGTAGGCGACGGCTAATACCAGTGTTTAAGTCTACGACTACCAATGCGGCCTTATCACCTATGGGGCCGGTGGCAATGCCTTCATCGGCAATCACTATTGTTTGATGCCTTGATGAAATAACAAAGTCATTATGCTGTGATTCTGCAAGCGAGACCGGCGCTGGCAAGTGAATAATGCGGTCTAATTGATTTTTCTTGGTATCCCACGCTACTAATTTAGGTTCAATGCGTGGTGTCTGCTGACCAGAGTCCAATAGCCAGACTCTATCTTGATCATCAGTTCGCAAACCCAAAACCCAATTAAGGCAAGTATCAGGATCTTTGGCTGTACCCTGTAGGTCATGGCATTGTTGCCAATCTGAATTGGGAAATGGCTTTCTGCTGCCATCAGCTAAAAGCTCAGCAACCTTAGTCTTAGGTTGATAAAAAGGGTGATAACTGAAAATCAATCTGTCAGTCGATGTGAAGGTAATGCCGCCTACGGCCCCATCTAGTTCGGCAAAAACTTCCATTTTTGCCAGCGGCGCTGTCCTTGTTACTGCCAATGTGTGACAGCTCAACAGGCTGGTTATCAATAACACCAATGTTTTTGATCGTATAGGGGATACCATTAAATCGGAAAATTTTATCATCTTTATTCTCCTTAACGTGGGCCAGCTAACAAGGTTAAGCTTGCATCGGCTAGCCTATGCTGCCAAAGATAAAATCCCACCAAAGCAGGCGTTGCGCCCTTGTCTATAGGTAACTGCGCCACATCCAAAGCATGGACAGTCCACACATAGTGGTGTTGACGCCCCTCCGGCGGGCAAGGTCCAATAAAGCCAGGCTTACCCAAATCGGTATTCGCTTCAACGGCACTACTGGGTAATTCTCCACCGTCTACGCCACCAGGAAGCGTGGATACTTGTGCTGGAATGTCATACACCACCCGATGCCAAAAACCACTGCCTGTCGGTGCATCTTTGTCATAAAAGGTGACGGCAAAGCTTTTGGTGCCAGCTGGCGCATTTTGCCAAGTTAAACTTGGAGCGAGATTTTCGCCCGAACAGCCAAATTGGTTCCAATAATACTTAGGCGGAATAGTTGAATTATTACTCAAGCTGCTTTTTAAATTAAAACTCTTGGTACTGTTATCAGCCATAACATTATTAATGCTGGCGGCCAAAATAACAGTAACCAAAAGGATACTATTGGAACAAGATAGGCGGGTTAATTTCATGTTATGTTTACACTCATAGTTTGTTAGAGACTTAGCATAGCAATTAAAATATTTTGATAAATAGCATGTGGATTGAATGAGTTTCAAAAAATATTGTCTAATAAATGCTTGTACAGTCACAACAAATAAGTAACAACTTATCAGGTATCATCATGTATGGAGGTCGCTATTATCTGGCCTACAAACTAAGTTACCGTGGAATTGAGGAGATGTTCGCTAAGCGAAATATCCATCTTGACCACTCAAACCTGAACCGTTGGGTTATCAAATATGCGCCGAAACTCGAAGGTATATTCAGGAACAGAAAGTGTCGAGTCTCTGGCTCGTAGCGAATGGACGACACCTACATAAAAGTAAAAGGTCGGTGGGTTTACTATTATCGAACCGTGAACAAGTACGGCGTTATTATTGATTTTTATTTGAGTGGAACTCGTGATGAGCCAGCACCCGGGAATTTTTCAATAAAGCCATCAACTAGCCCGGCTTACCTGAAAGGTGGTCATTGATAAAAGTGGTGCCAATGCCGCGGCATTAGGTACTGTCAATATTCGTCTTTGGTTATCTGGACATATGCAGTTGATGATCGAGGTATTGGCGGTTAAATATTTGAATAATATTGTCGAGCAAAGTCATCGAAAAGTGAAAGGCAAAATACATGAATGTTTGGATTGGAAGTCTTGGGCAAGGGCCAGATCAACATTGGCAGGCGTTGAGCTTTGCTCCATGATTAAGCAAGGGTAAATGGACACCACTGAAAAGATGACACCATGGGAACAATTTAATTTTTTAGCAGCCTAATTGCACCTGTGAGACCCCGTACCCTCAAATTATAGCGCCGATACCTCAGTTTGAGACAGAAGCAGCATCTCTTAGTTTGTCACTTTGGCCCCAGAAGGTGGCAAAGTCTTCAAGTGACATGCCAGATTTGTTGGTCATTTCAGCGTCACACTCCTGGCTGTAAAGCTGCTTCATGATTGAAAACTCTGCTTTGATCACAGCGCCCATTATCGCAGTATTTCCCCGCTTATCCTGCAGGCAGGCATTGGCACCCTGTTCGAGTAATGCCGCTGTTGCCAACTCTTGACCGTTATAGGCAGAGACCATCAGCGCGGTATAGCTTTGGCCATTGCGTTGATCAACAGGAAACCCAGCTTCGATAAAGTGAGTTAACACCTCAACATCGCCAGTTCTGGCAGCGGCAAAGTAATAATCCATGAGTAACTGAGTCTGTTTCTCGATAGCCTGCTCAGCAGGCTTTTCTTTGTGAGCGTGCTCGGCTGCAAGTGGTGCAGCGAGTGAATAAGAGACATAAAGCGCTGAGGTGATAATACTCGCGCCTAAGTTAGCACAGAGTAAAAAAAACATTGATTTCAGTGACAGTGAGCTAAACATTGAACTGGCCCTCGATTAAAAGATGTCGGTCATTGGTATTGAATATTTATTTGGTGATTTCCGGTTGCCCGCAAGACGCACTCTAAACAGGGCAGAAAAGAGCAAAATTACGTCTTGCGGGGCTTACTGGCTACTTCCTATACTGATTGGTATTAATACTTGCCCTTTAGTATTAAATATCGATTGCTTGTTACATTAGGCTTCTCTGATGTTTTACTCTTTGCTTCACTTCGTTTAAATCACCATTAACGGCCTTAGTGAGTCGCTTACCAAAATCTTGGTCAGCGAGGTAGAAGTAGCTCAACATCTGATGCTTAACATTACTGTCTCTTACTTGACCAAGGTCGCCAGATAAGTTGGTGATCAAATCACTCTTATCTTGCTTGCTTAGGCTGCGATAAAAGATCCCTGCTTGAGTAAAGTTATCTTGCTTACCAATGACTTTTTGCTGCACGGTGCCAGAGACTGGCGTATTAACTGAGCGGTAACGGTTATCTTCAGCGAGTGCTAAATGACTACTTGGCTGATAGTTAATGTCACTCGTGGTGTAGCCGTAGTTCAATGCACCATCTTGGTTGTGATTCGCAACTTTCACTCGTGTTTGGTTAATCGGCAGCTGTGATAAGTTGGCGCCTAAACGATACAGCTGTGTATCGGCATAGGAGAAGATACGCCCTTGCAGCAATTTGTCTTCCGATGGCTCGATACCTGGGATTAAGTTGGAAGGAGCAAACGCGGCCTGTTCGGTTTCTTGGAAGAAGTTACCCGGAACACGGTCTAAGGTCATTGTGCCTACGGTTGTTTCAGGCACATCAAGCCACATTTTCGTTGGATCAAGCGGGTTGTAATCAAACTTACTGAGATCTTCTGGGCTTAATACTTTGACTTTTAGATCCCATTTAGGAAAATTGCCTTTACCAATCTCGCTATACAGATCGTCGGTTAGGTGGTTGAAGTTTTTACCTTGCATCTGCGTGACTTCTGCTGCTCTGAGTCCTTCAACACCTTGCTGACTCTTCCAGTGAAACTTGACGTATTTAACTTGGTTATCATCATTAATAAACTTATAGGCATGTACGCCCCAGCCATCCATTTTACGGTAGCTCGATGGCGTGCCTAAATTGGTGTAAAGCCAGGTCAACATGTTGGTGGCAGTGCCTTCATGGCTGAAGAAATCAAAGTAACGATTAGGGTCTTGGATATTCGTAATAGGTGACGGCTTTAGTGAATGCACCATGTCAGGAAACTTAATGGCATCACGGATGAAGAACACAGGCAGGTTATTACCTACGAGATCCCAATTACCTTGCTCTGAATAGAAGCGTGTCGCGAATCCACGAGGATCACGTAACGTTTCCGGTGAACCTTTTGAATGGATAACCGTTGAAAAGCGAACAAATACTGGCGTTACTTTTCCTTTTTCAGAAAAAAGTGCTGCTTGCGTTAGTCCACTAAGGTCATCGCTGGCAACAAACTCACCATGCACACCAGTACCTCTGGCGTGAACAACACGCTCAGGAATACGTTCACGAGCGAAACGTTGTAGTTTTTGAATCAACTGAACGTCCTGTAAAAGCACGCTGCCGTTACTGCCTGCAGTGATTGAGTTTTGGTTATCACCTACAGGGGCACCATTGTCACGGGTTAAGGTTTCAGCTTGGACACTAAATGCCAGACTCATCGATAGTACTAAACAGCTTTTTCTTGTTAGATCCATTGGGATTCTCATTATCTACAACACACGCTCTTTCTGCCTGCAATCAGTGTAGAACGTAAATAGAGATTAAAAGAAGCGATCTTTATCGATTGAGTGAATTGTTAAAATCTATTAAGCCTATATTTGATTTAGATTTTTTAATTCTCTTTAGTATTCTAGGTCTAAGTACAAAAAGTGGTAAAAACGACAACGGGTACAGGTTAAGCCATTGATTAACAATAATGAGTTACTGATATTTGCAAAAAACATTGACCGATATGGAAACTGACTTAGACTAATGTCATGTTAAACGGGGTATGAGCACCACCAGAAAGGGATAGACTCTCTACGCGGAGCCTATAGCCAGACATCAGCCAAATACACAATATATTGTTTTTTAATGCTAATAACTTTATATACTGACTTTAGTATGTGATTTCTGTTGTCTGATTCAAGTAACCGTTTTACGTCACTATAGATCTCATAAGTTTCTTTGACGGGTCATTGATCCTTCTTGCCTCAATGAAAACAACAGCCTCTTTTTCAGGTAAAAAAACCACACCGTCTATATGAGGGTAGCTTCTACTATTTTGCTTTAGAGGCGCTTATAGCCAAGTAAATGCATCATCTTCACTATTAGTTAAACTTTTAACAAACAAATCTGATTAGCTTTCATAAAACCTGTCAATTTATGCGCAGGATAATAAAAATTAAGAATATTTCCGTACTCATACAACTGGTTAATTGACGTTTTTTGGTAAGTGTAAATTTAGAGTTACTGTGGTGCTGTTTTGGTCTCTATATCGCTAGGGTTCATTCACTCCGTTGCTGATTTTGATTTTTACCATGAACTGCCGTTCTAAGACATATATAAATTAAAAGTGTCAAGATAGGTATCTAAAATACAACTAACCTATTATAAGTGCTGGTTTTTTTATTACTTCACCCCCCCTTGTTTTAATATCGACACCCTACCTAAAAGTACTACTCCTTTGTGTTGGTTCTTCATTTTGACGGGTAATTCGTTCTGTTTGAGACATTAACTATCACCAATTGCTGTTAGGGTAACAAAATGACGCAGAGCAGCTAGTTCTCAATTTGAATCAAATCAAATTAGCGGTGAGTCGGTTGCAGATTATTCAACAAGGATTGTGCTGAATATGCGAGGAATATTACTGATATTGCTATTGATTATTAGTAGCGCGATGCCATCGATGGCTGAAGATAGTGACATTGAAATCAGTGGTCTCATGATTGACCGCACATTAACTCGCTTTGGTAAGGACTTTGGCTTTTATTACGCAAGTTATTGGCGTGATCTGCCGTTTACTCAGGGTTTTAATGTCACGCTTTATGAAACTGTTTTCCCTCAGGCTGGTACGTTACTTCGCTTAGAAGTTAATGGCGTTACCATTTACAGAACTCACTTTGGACGCAGAGCTAGCCCGATAAAGGAACGAGCAGAACAAGCCATTTTACTAACAATTGATTATTTGGCTCAGGTTAGAGCAAATGCAATTACAGCTGAGTTTGCTGATAATGCTGACGGATATTAGGATAATTACAATGAATAACAGGATGTTAATTCTCGCTACTTTATTCGTAGCAAGCCCTCTTCAAGCCACCGAATTAGTTTATACCCCGATTAACCCTAGTTTCGGCGGTTCAGCATTAAATGGCTCCTACCTGCTGAATAAAGCCAATGCACAGAATGACCATACTGCAGAAAATGCTGAAAAAGATTTTGTCACTCGCTTTAAAGAGTCATTAGAGCGAAACATCATGAATACCATTACTCGTGGCGTTGCCAGTGGGGAAATTACAGATGGTACTTATGATACTGGAGACTTTAGGATTGAAGTTGCCTCAATAGGTGGTGGTGTGATGTTAACGATTACTAATCTACTGACAGGTGAGGTAACCGTGATTGAAATGCCTTCTTACGGAGGATAACGGATGAAATTATTAATTAGCCTATTGTTACTCGGCAGCTTATCCGCTTGTAGCCTTATTCCCAAGCCTGAGTTGAATATCAGTGAAGCACAGCTCAATCCAACCAGTGAAACGATGCGACAATTAGTGGCAAAACCAGGCCCAAAGTACCCAATTCCTGTCGCGGTATATTCCTTTAGGGATCAAACCGGGCAATATAAACCACAGCAAAACGTGAGTTCTTTTTCTACTGCGGTAACGCAGGGAGCGACATCAATGTTGGTGCAAACATTATTGGACTCTAAGTGGTTTACCCCAGTGGAACGAGAAGGGTTACAAAACCTGTTAACCGAACGAAAAATCACCAAGAAACAACCTAATAAATCCAAAAAAGAAGATGTGCCACAACTGACCAATGCCAGGTTGTTGTTAGAAGGCGGCATTATAAGCTACGAAACAAATATCAGTACAGGTGGGTCGGGAGTTGAGTACTATGGTATTGGTGCATCCGAGATGTATAGGGAAGACCAAGTGACGATCTATCTTCGTGCTGTCGATGTTCATACGGGTAAAGTAATGATGTCGGTATCAACCACTAAGCGGGTGTTTTCTCAGGAAATGCGAGCAGGACTGATTCGATTTACGAGCCTAAATAGACTCGCTGAAGCTGAAATTGGCTTTACAACCAATGAACCCGTACAGTTTTGTGTCTTGCAAGCTATTGAGTTAGCGGTATCTGAATTGGTAGAAAAAGGACTTGAAATGGGTTATTGGAATTCAGCTACATTAGCCGCTAAAGAGCTTACTCCAGCCAATTCATAAAGTGTTTCCTTATTTGGTTTTTTCAATAGCGGTAAAATTTATTTTACCGCTATCTTTTGCGTTTTATGTCGTTAAACTATTGATATGAAGCAGTTTAGTCGTAAGTATGGTTTAGTTGTATTTGTATGGTGTTTTCAGTTGTAAGGGTCTTTTTATATAGCTATTAATACTGAATTGTTGTATTAATGTTAAATCCTCTTGGGTGACCTAGAGTATAAAGAGCATTCATTCATAAGGACAAGTATGGGTGGTTCATCTATAGCATTAGATGATTTCATTTCAGGGAGAGAGCTCAATGAGTAAAATAGATGAACTAGTCTTCATCCACCAAGTTGCCGCGCCTTGCCACTTGGCCATATTAGCGGATTCTATTGGTATTAAAACCAGGGTAATCAAAAAGCCTTCTGACCTAGTTGTTGCAAAAGACTGTAATCGCTTTTATATGGTAGCCCAAAAAGGTACGGCGTTAGATAGCAAAGGCATTCCAATCGTCGCTGCTCGACTAGTGTCGCAGTTCCCAATTGCATTGTATCAGGTAGAACGGGATTCTTTAGATCCTAAAGCAGCACTACTGCTAGGAATAAAAGGCCTTTTATATGCCGATCAAGGCATGGACCTGTTATTGACAGGGCTTAAAAAAATGGTCGCGAATGAGCTTTGGTATGAACGGGGTTTACTGAGTGAAATGTTTAGTCATTTGATGAAACGTTTAGATAGCAATAACGAGGTGGCTCAAGATCAAGATACAATAGCTATGCTACAAATGCTGACCAACCGAGAAAGAACCGTCATTCAGTTAGTGTCCAGTGGTGCACGAAACAAAGAAATTGCACATCAACTATGTATAAGTGAACACACAGTCAAAGCACATATATCTTCAATATTTAGAAAGACCCAGTCGCGTAATCGAGTTGAGTTATTGCGTTGGGCGCAAACCTATCAAAGCCAATTTGAGTTATGTTCTTAATATAACAAGTATAAAAAAAGGGAGCCTAAGCTCCCTTTTTAATGGATGAATAATTTAGTTTTGCATTACTGTCGCACTGTTAAAGTCACCAGTTTGGCTGACTGAAATCGCATTATTGGCACCGGTTTGAGAACCACTTACGAAGTTATCATTACCTACTTGTGCAATCGTTAGGCTATTGTTTACGCCATCAACTCGGAACGCTTCTTCAGATTCGCCACCGACCCAGTTGCCGTCGCCAGTTTGAGCTATTAACGCGCTATTTTCATCGCCAACAATAATCAAATCAATGAGGTTAATATCACCATCTTGAGTCATCTCAACGTCAGTATTGTCAAAACCGACCACTGTTACTAAGGCTTCGTTTTCGTTGCCATCTTGTTCGATATCGACTTCGTTACCAAAACCTGTCACGTCAGCATAACTGTAGTTGTCATCGCCTTCTTGTGAGATCTCAATTTGGTTGTCATCCAGAGTTGTAAAGGCAACAGCGGTGTTATTGTCACCATCGGAGATGATACTGATGTCGTTATCATCGCCATAGGCGGCGAATGTAGCAAAGTTAGTTTCGCCTTCTTGATCTAAAGAGATGTTATTTTCATCTCCTAGGATCTGAAATTCAGCTCCATTATTATTGCCATCTTGGTCTACACGCAAGACATTATCACTACCTTGAATTTCAGCAGTTAAGGAATCACCAATCGTGTTAGTGTTACCGTCTTGATTCACTTCAATGTCATTGTCATCACCAGCGGTAAAGGCAAAGTATGCCGTATTGCTATTACCAACTTGGTCAATCTCAATCTCATTTTCTGAACCAACCAGCGAATATACAAAACCTGTGTTGTTATCACCTTCTTGAGAGACTACAAAATTATTGTCGTCACCGGCCACACCTTTCACAGCCCCTAAGTTACCATTACCCTCTTGGTAGACTTCAACATCATTGTTATTACCAACGTTTGGCGTAATGTCTAACGACACTAAACCGGCAACGTTGTTATCGCCCATTTGAGTGATGTCACCATCGTTACCATTGCCTTCAACTCTAAAAACACCAAAGTTACTGCTACCCTCTTGGTTCACAACACTCGTGTTTTCATCACCTAAGAGCTCAACAACCGCCTCATTTTGAGCACCGTCTTGCATCACGTCGCTCGTGTTGCCGTTGCCAGTGATATCAGTGGTGCTTTCGTTAAAGAAGTCGAGCTGCATGACCGTTGCTTTGTTGTCGTTGCCATCAATATTAGTGGTACTTATATGCCAATCATCAGCCTGGTCGACGTCAACAGTGTTGCCGTTACCCTTGGAGTCAACATAAGCTTCTATCCAAACTCCATTCTGGATCACGATTGCAGATTGATTGTCACCTTGTTGGTTGACGTCTGCGATATGTAAGTCACCTGTTTGGATCACAGTGGCGTCTTGACCCACAACACTGCCAGCGGTAACGGTAGTTTGTGTAATTGTGGCCGTGTTTGATGTGTCGGCAAATGCATTACTGCTAAGGCTAAAACTTGCGGTAATCGCTAGTGCAATCATGGTTTTTTTTGTTTGCGATCTCATTAGATGCTCCCTGTTTAGTATTGAGTAATTGTGATTGCTGCGCCGTCTGCAATCTGTTCAATCGAAAAACTGGCACTTCCTAACTGATTAATCTGCACTAAATTATCATTACCAATTTGGGTGATGTTAGCTCGGTTATCAGCTCCAGCTTGTAAAAGTTCAACTTCATTATCTTGACCATACTGGATAATGTCAGCGTGGTTGTTGCTACCCATTTGGATTAAGTTTGCTCCATTACCAGCGCCTGATTGACTCAGATTTGCATGGTTTAGAACACCTAATTGAACGAGGTTAATAACATTTTCTCGGCCAGTACTTTCAAGCAGTGTTTGTAGTGTTATTGGTAGCTCGGTGCTTTGATTGTTGAGTTCAGTAGCGCTTGTCGGCACTGAGTGCAGCAATAGCGCAATGGTGAGTCCAATCGTTTTAAAAACTGACACTTAACGCCCCTTGGTATTGGTGTAAATAGGCAGTAGAAAACTTAATGTTTAAGTTACTAATCCTGCTTTACGGCTTGCTGGTAAGGGACTGTATATGACAGCTCTCGCCAGATAAGTGACTCAAGCTACAGTGCTGAATTTTTGCAGCAATCAGAAAAAGGTCTATTTATTCAACGTAAGCTACCGACATTGAAATTTGTTAATTTCGGTAATTTTCTGTTGAAAAATATAGTGTTTATTTAATTATTTTACGAATGCGGAAGAGATTACTAATGCCATGGGATTAGTAATTAAGTGTTAAAGGGTTGGGGGGCTCTTTTAAAAACAGAGTGGCTATGGCAACAATCCCTACGTTAACAATTTCCGGATATGCGCAAAGTGTTTTCAGCGGTCAGTATTTTATGTGGCTATGGATGGCACTCAGAGCATTTGCAGTACCGGTTCGGGGAAATTTAAAGGATTAATAGGAAGACTGTTATATGTTTAAGAAACTGACACCACTTGCTTCGGCAATCGCAGGCATTATTGCCGTATCATCGGCACCTGTTTATGCAAAGGGGCCTGCACAGCATGAAATAGTGAAAGACTCACTCATTGTTGTTTATAAAGATAACACTACGATGAGCGAACGTGCTTCAGCACAGCGATTAGTACGAGGCTCAGTTCGTGATATCAATGCCGATGGCGTAGACGATCGTTTTTCAAACTTACTTGGCGGAAAATTGGCTCGTCTCTCACTGCGCTCAGGCTCAGATGTTGCGAAAGCAATCAAAATGATTAGTCGCCATCCAGCGGTAAAGTATGCAGAACCAAACTATGTACTAAAAGCGATTGGCACGCCTGATGATCCTGATTTTGTTTCACTTTGGGGGCTTAATAATGCAGGGCAAGATGGCGGAACTACTGATGCCGATATTGATGCAGTAGAAGCTTGGGACATCACGACCGGTGATACCAATATTGTCGTGGGTGTTATTGATACGGGTGTTGATTATAACCACCCTGATTTACAAGCTAATATGTGGACTAACCCTAATGAAATAGCCGGTAATGGTATTGATGATGATGGTAATGGTGTTGTCGATGATATTCATGGTTTTAGTGCTGTTAACAACAGTGGTGATCCCATGGATGGTAACGGTCATGGTACTCACGTATCAGGTACTATCGGAGCGAAGGGTAACAACGGTGTTGGTGTTGTTGGTGTGAACTGGGATGTCAGCATTATAGGGTGTCAGTTCCTTGATGCTAGTGGCTCAGGTTCTACAGCAAATGCCATAGCATGTATCGACTATATGACAGATCTTAAGTTAAACCATGGGGTTGATATTAAAGCGACAAACAACTCGTGGGGAGGTGGTGGATTTAGCCAAGCAGTAAAAGACTCTATTGAAGCTGCCGGTGATGCAGGGATATTGTTCTTTGCTGCAGCGGGTAACGATGCTGTCGATAACGATGCTAGCCCGCATTATCCATCCAGCTATGATTCTGATGTTGTGATGTCAATTGCCAGTACTGATCGAAATGACAATATGTCAGGCTTTTCACAATGGGGTTTGACGAGTGTCGATATGGGAGCGCCTGGTTCCGCTATTTTATCTACAACACCAGGTAATACCTATTCGACTTATTCTGGTACTTCGATGGCTACCCCTCATATGACGGGAGCAGCGGCATTAGTTTGGTCTATTAATCCTGACCTGACCCCGTTAGAGATGAAGCAGCTACTAATGGATTCTGGCGATGTGAATGCAGGATTGACGGGGAAAACAGTTGCAGGAACACGATTAAACGTAGCAAATGCGCTTGATCTTGCCGACCCAGAACCAAGCTATCGCTTTAGTGTTTCTCCTACGGCACAAACTGTTGAAGCTGGCAGTGCTGCAAGCTTTGACTTTAGTGTGGGCAGTGTAGCAGGTTGGGATGGCACCGTTGCGTTGACTGTTGATGTGAGTCCGGCTTTGGCGGGAGTGTCACTTTCAAGCGACAGCGTAGTGACTGGTGATAGCTTTACCGTTGATATTGCCACGGCTGCTGATGCGTTATGGGGAGATTACACCATTACAGTATCGGGTGACGATGGCAGTACAGTGAAGAGTAAAGCTGTATCACTGACGGTATTACCACAAGGTATTCAGGACTTCACTTACGCAAATGATGAGTCAGTAGCCATTCCAGATAATGACCTTGCAGGTTTGGTGAGCACGATTGTTATTACTGATGATGTTCAAGTCTTTGGGGTGAATGCAGACGTTGATATTTCTCACTCTTGGATTGGTGATTTAGCCGTGACATTAACTTCACCAATGGGAACCGAAGCCGTGTTGCATAACCGTGAAGGTGGTAGTGCGGATGACATCGTTAAGAGCTGGGACTTAAGTGCTTTTAATGGAGAAATGGCGACAGGTACGTGGACATTAGCGGTTAATGATAACGTTGGATCCGATACTGGTACCTTAAATAGCTGGGGAATGGTGATCTCAGGTGTTGGTGATGCAGCGCCGCAGGCACCAGTGGCAGGCTTTAGTTATGCCATTGATGGTTTAGATGTCACCTTTGCAAACGCAAGCTCAGATATGAATGACGATATTGTCAGCTATAGCTGGGACTTTGGTGATGCTGGAACGTCAATAGAGATGAGCCCTGTTCATACCTATGATACAGCAGGTACTTACACTGTATCGATGACTGTTATAGATGCAGAAGGCAACAGTGATTCTGCGACCATGAGTGTCGAAGTGTTTGAGCATAGCATTACTGCTGGAGTGGCAAGAGCTAAGTTATCTCGTCGTGGCAGTGCATTAGTTGACTTAACATGGGGTGGCGCATCTGGTGAGTCAGTGGTGATTTATCGTGATGGCAATGCCATTGCGACAACTGCAAATGACGGTCGTTACCGCGATCGTTTCAGCGATGCTGCTGCATCAGTTGAGTACAAGGTTTGTGAAGCCAGCAGTAGCTTGTGTTCAGAACCTATCGTTGCGACTTTCTAACTAATTATTAGTTAACTTGTCTTTTGGCGGTCTCCGGGCCGCTTTTTTTATTGCTGTTAACTTTAGCGATGAGTGAGTCGTTATTTAAAATAAAGAACTCACCTCGAACAACTTCAGGTTTTTGTGTTGATATTTGCGAAACCCAGCATGCCTTCAATAACATCAGCGGCTATTACTCGCACTTGGTAGTGGTCAATGTGATAGCGAACATAACTTGCTTAACGGTAAAGCACCAGATGATGTGACCCACACTGAATTGATCCAATGCATGGGTGAAAAAGTCATTAAATTATAATTTTAATAGAAAAATAGGGTCTAACGGTTCGACTTTTTTATGAGCATATGGAGTTGCGAGGTTACCAAGGCTCGATATGGTATTTCTTCAAAATGGCCTGATATTGGCCAGACTGCTTGATATTTTCTATCCCTTCGGCAAACTTATGTTGGTAATTTTTTTCAAGATCTTTATGACTAAAGCCAACATAGAGAGACGTAGAATTCCCGTCACTACCAGCAAACTTAATATCCTCCGAGTAGCCAAATACTTGTGCAGTGTGTTCTACCACATAGCGGTTTCCCAGCAACACATCGACGCGATCTTTTATGAGCAGGTTTAAGTTGGTTTTGAATGGTGATTCACCAGAGGCATAAAAGCTGAGAGGACTTTGTTCTAGATATTGATTTAATTCGTCACCATAGTTATATCCTAAAATACTGGCGACCGCTTTGTCCTCAAGGTCGGTCAATGTTGAATATTGCCAGCTATTGGAAGCATGCACGTAAAAGTCATTGGTATTCTGGCCTAATACTATATTGGAAGTTTGTAATTTACAGCGTTTAATAGACTCTTGGTTGATTGCCAGCACGGCATGAATTTTATCCCTTTGCGCGAGTCGTAAGGCTCTTTTAAATGGAATAGTCTCAAACTTAGCCGTAACTCCCACCGTTAAAAATGCTTGCTGAGTGAGTTCGACAAAATAACCCGAATTGTTTGCACAGATATAGGGACACCAGATATCTGACGCGATAACAATCTGCTCTGCTTGGACTGGAAAGCTCAAACACAAAATGATTAATAATTTAAGCTTCAAAATAATATCTGTAGCACTTTTGTATGAGAAATTATTTTGCAGTTTAGCAAATAAAAGTTTAAGACGCTGGTAAATTAACGAGATCTAATTTACATCGTGCTAGATGCTCTGCTTGAGAGGGGTGTCAAGCGTTTCACACTGAGGTTGAATTTAGTGACAGGTTTCCCGCCTAACATCATTCTGTCATGTTATCAGAGCACTATGCTCTCCAGATTAACTTAAATGTATCACTTTTTAGTTTAAGTTAAGTTATTGATATAAAGGTGGTTTGTATTTTATATCGCATTATTACAATTTATTCTCTGATAAAAACTTGAATAACGACGGCTTTGAACTAAATTCGATAATAGCAATAAAAAGCATGAAATGTTTTTCAAATTATTGATGATAAACCTATAAGTTGTACTACTGAAATAGAGACAGTAAACGGCAAACATAAGGCTAACACCTCAGTGGTATGTCATTGAGTAAACTTAAGTAAATGAAAGCAATATTTACTTTATATTTTTTGGGTATGTGTTGATTCAAGGGCATTGGCATCGATGTATAATTCGTCAAAAAAACCAGTTTGGTACGGTGAACTGATCACCTCACGTGGTAATACCGTGGTCATTTATGACACACAATTCCCCGAGGCTCCGGCGGGTAGAGTCTACTTTTATAACACGACGCGTGACGCTATTATTGAGTATGAGGAAGGGATTGTTAAACCTCATTTGCATGAGCTATCGGCTGCGGCCTTGGCAACCGCGGAAGAACATTACGGAGCGGCGTGGAATGTTGCTCGAGAAGCATTTATGGAGAAGCATTCAGGCTGGGTAGAAGCGAATAATCCTAAGGCAAGCGTGACTAAAAAACCAAAACCTGAACCCATTATTGAGCCAGAAGCAGAGTTAGAGACAGAATCAACTAATGACGATGATTTTGATCGTGGTTGGTCAAATGATGATTTGGATGACTAACATCGTTAGTCTAACGAGAAACAGCGCTTTAGCGCTATTTTTTTAAGCTTCGTTATCAAACTGATAGCGGCTGATATGATGATAAATTTTGCCTGGTCTCGTTAAGCCGTCACCTGCTATTTCGGGTTGGTTAGGTGCATCCGGTATTTGTTGAGGTTCTAAACATACGGCTTGATATTGCGATAACCGCTGTTGGTTTTTTCCTATCGTACCCTGCAAAAAGTTAGCGCCGTAGACCTGAACACTCGGTTGGTTAGTGTAGAGCGTCATACCACGGCCACTTATTACCGAACTCAAACGACCAAATCTTTGCAGTTGTGGTTCGGTTTGGGGTAATAAGTAACAATGATCAATCCCTGATGTGGCAGTAAACTCTTCTGCACCTATAAACGACTGTAACTGTGTGGCTTGATGCAGATCGAGGGCACTATTGACGGTTTCACAAATTTGAGTGGGTACACCAACATCGTTCATCGCCAGATACTGGTTTGAGTCTACTTGCAGAGCGTGTTGTAAACTGCTGTTGCTACCGTCTAAGTTAAAGTAACTATGCTGCGTGAGGCTTATTGGACAGGTTTTGTCGGTACTTGCCAGCATCTCTATGTAAAGGTTCTTTCCCACAAGGCGATAGTCTAATTGAACAGTGCACTTGCCGGGAAAACCCATGTCGCCATCGGGGCTCACCAAGCTTAAGCGAACCCCATCTGGCAGTTGACCTAAATGCCAGTGCTTACGATTAAACCCCTCTTTACCGCCATGTAGACAATTGCTGGCTTGATTGATATCAAGTTGATATTGCTGACCATCTGCTGAGAATTTACCGTGGGCAATGCGGTTGGCATAACGGCCAGCAATAGCGCCTAGATGTGCATCTTGGGCTAAATAGTCACTGACCGAGTCACAACCTAAAACGATATTGCCACGCTCGCCATCTCGGTCTGGGGTCCACAATGATCGAATGATCCCGCCTAAGCTCAGAACCTCTAACGCGAGGATGCCGTTGTCAATGATAATCCGTTCAACTTGGTCACCGCGAGGATCGTTCCAAGGGGCTAGAGGGCGAAAGCGTACCATGGTTTATCCTTGTTAAAAGCGAAGTATTACAGCGTGCTATGTTGCGGTTAATATGTTGATTTAGCGAGATGAATACGTATTCATCTCGCCAGCTGTTAGTGCCTGATTACTGTGCTTATTGTCGAGCTAGTTATCGAGCCGTTTGGCACCATCCGATGCGGAACATAAGTAGATAGTGGCTTCTATGCCTGTTTTTTCCAAATATTGTTGTTCAACGATTTCGACGACAGCATCGGTCAATTCATGATCGACTAAGGCGACGACACAGCCACCAAAACCGCCGCCAGTCATCCGTACCCCCCCTCTTTCGGCGATGACACTCGATACTATCTCAACCAGAAAATCAATTTCAGGTACGGTGATTTCAAAATCATCACGCATAGAGATATGTGACTCGGCCATTAATGTGCTTAGCTGCGAAATGTTGCCCGACTCCAGTGCCCATGCGGCATTTTGAGTACGACGGTTCTCGGTAATGACATGTTTAGCACGTCGATAATGTACATCACTGAGCTGGTCTTTTGCCGCTTCAAGGTCGGCGAGTTCAAGGTGACGCAGCGAGTCTAGTTGGAAGTGCTCAGCAACTTGTTCACATTGTTCGCGGCGCAGGTTGTATTCAGACTCAACCAGACCCCGTTTAACATTAGAGTTGATAATAATCAGGCTTAAGTTTTCGGGGATACTGACAGCCTCGCTATCGAGATCAAGGCAGTCTATTAATAATGCGTGATCTTGCTGACCCAGCGCACTGATCATTTGATCCATAATACCGCATGCACAACCCACGTAGTGATTTTCACCGCGCTGAGCCAGTTGGGCAATCGCCAGAGGTGACAGTTGTATTTGGTTTACATCATTAATCGCTGTCCCAAAAGCAATCTCTAGCGCGGCAGAAGAGGAGAGGCCTGCACCGAGAGGCACGTTACTGACTATCGCTAAGTCCATACCTTTGGTTGCGAGGCCTGATATCGCCATAGCCGAGCTAAAGCCTTTAAGGTAATCAGCCCATTCTGGTGACTCTGGTTTGTTACCTTCTTCACCGAAGGTCCATTCTTTCATCTCGCCAGGAAAGGCATCAGAAACTGCGCGAAACTGGCTGTCTTCACGACGCTTTATGGCAATGATGGTGTGAAAGTTTATCGCTGCTGGCAACACAAAACCGTCATTGTAGTCGGTATGTTCGCCTATTAAATTGACTCTTCCGGGAGCAAAATAGAGCGTATCAGCTAGGGTGCCGAATGTTTGTACAAAAAGTTTATTGGCTCGTTGAGCTGGATTGGACATGGTTTACTTTTCCGAAAGTTGTCATTCTGTTGAAAGCGATATCTGCTTTAGCTTATTAATAATCGTTTAATGTTTAACAAGCGGTTTGTACCTAACTGTTTAGTGGCGGCGTAAAGTCGTTTGCTAATGAAAGTGAATAAACCGTTTACTGGGTTACTCTGTCCGTGAGCTGTAATGTTTATTTACACTTCATCAGCTTTATATCACGACTTTACCTGATATGTAACTGAGTTTTTTATTGATTTTCATAGTGAACTTCAGACTGAGCTCGTAGTAGGCTTGCGGCTTGTTCAGCTGTTAAGTCTCGCTGGCTTTCAGCTAGCATCTCGTAACCCACCATAAATTTCTTTACATCGGCACTGCGCAGTAGAGGGGGATACACATGCCCATGCAATTGCCACTCCAGGTGAGGTTGCTGGTCAAACGGGGCTCCATGCCAGCCCATAGAATAGGGGAAACTGGTGTTAAACAAGTTGTCGTATCGTGTCATTAATGACTTGATTATGGTCGCTAATGAAACTTGCTGGCTGGTCGTAAGTTTGTCTAAGTGAGCGACTTCAAAGCGCGGTAAAATCAGGGTTTCAAATGGCCAAGTCGCCCACCAAGGCACCACCACTAGCCAGTCATCATTGTTTATGACGACTCGCTCGGTGTTGGCTATTTCTTTACTGGCATAGTCAAACAACATTTTGCGTTGATGACGTTGATAATATGCCAATTGTGTACGGGTCTCGGTTACAGCCTCATTAGGCAACTCGCTGACGGCCCATATTTGGCCGTGGGGATGTGGGTTGGAGCACCCCATTGCCGCCCCTTTGTTTTCGAACACTTGCACCCAAGGATAGTGTTTACCTAGCTCGCTGACTTCTTTGGCGAGGCATTCGAATACAGCGCTAAGTTGTGCAATAGAAAGCTTAGGTAGGGTGTGGCTATGATCGGCAGAGAAGCAGATAACCCGGCTGGTGCCAGTAACAGATTGCAACGCAAAAAGTGGATCATCTTGCTGTGCGGGCGGCGTGTCTGATGTGAGTGCCGGGAAATCGTTAGCAAATACAAACGGTGAACTATATTCTGGATTTCGCTCGCCACTCATTCTTTTGTTGCCAGGGCAAAGGTAACATTCAGCATTGTATTTGCTGGTGGTCGTTACCCTTGTTGACTCCCTTTGCCCTTGCCAAGGACGTTTTGCTCGATGTGGGGAAACCAACACCCACTGCTCGGTTAGCGGGTTAAAACGTCTGTGGGGGTGGTCATCACGATCAAACATCTCACTAATCCTTTATATTATGTGTTTAATAGGGCTGTAATGCACAGACCCTGCGATTCTTTTTGGCTATGAGTTAGCCGTCAGCGGAGTGATGTCTGCTTGCGCTGAGAACACAAATCGACTTAAAAACAGTGTCATTGAAATAGTGGCAACGAGAGTGATGGCCATCATGTGGATAAAGTGGAATGGGCTCCAAATAAAGGTAAACACTGCATAAACTAATACCCCAAATACTAAACCGACTTTAATCGCCTTGGCACTGACATTCTTAAACACCAGCGCACAAATAAATGCTGCCAACACTGGCATGGAGTACAAGCCATTAAGCTGTTGCAGCAAAGAGATAATGCTCTTCGATTCTGCAAATACAGGCACCAATGCCACCGATATTAGGGTAAAGACGAGAGCAACCCGAGTCCCAATCTTTTTCACATTAGCGTTTGGGTTGATATAATTTTGGTGGATGTCACAGGTATACAATGCGGCTGCTGAGTTCAAACATGAATTGAATGAACTCAATACCGCACCTGCCATTACGGCGGCAAATGCGCCAGACATCCAACTTGGTAGTATATCGCCGACTAATCTACCGTAGGCCACATCACCTATGTCTCCGTATAGTTTGTAAGCCACAATGCCGGGTAACACGACGATAATTGGAATGATCAGTTTCATCACTACTGCGGCATAGAGGCCTTTTTGTGCTTCTTCGACAGACTTTGCCGCTAACGCTCGTTGGGTGATCACCATATTGGTGCCCCAGTAGAATATTTGAATGAAGATCATGCCGGTCAGCAAGGTGTGCCATGGAATATCAGATTGGTCATCACCGATCAGTGTCAGTCGCTCAATGGGCACACCAGAGAGATCCCAGTTGACGGCGTTTAATGCTAGATAAGACACCACAATGCCCATGAGTATCAAGCCAATGCCATTTAAACTATCGGATATCGCAATCGCGCGTAGTCCGCCGAAAATGGCATAGATGGCACCCACAATGGCAAAAATAATGGCTAGAGCGATGACTGAAATGGATAAACCAAACATTGACTTCATAAACAGTGAGCCGGTATAAAGCACTACAGGAAGCAAGATAAAGGCATAGCCAAGCATAAACAGCACTGAGACCATTGCGCGGATCCCTTTGTCATTGTATTTACGCTCAAGTAACTCAGTTGTAGTGGTGCAATTGTACTTGTAGTAGATGGGGATCAGCCACTTAGCGAGAATGATTAAGCCAATTGCTGCGGAGATTTCCCACCAGGCAATCAATAGGGTTTGGGCGCCATTCATGCCCACAATCTGCTCGGCACTGATATTGGTCATCATGAGTGAACCTGCAACGACAAACCAGCTTAAGCCGCCGCCAGCAAGAAAGTAGTCTTTGCTGTCGCTGCTGTCTCGCACTATTTTACGGCACTTCAGATAAGTGATTAGGCCGACTAATGCTGTTAACCCCAAAAATATGACCAGCTGAATAACTTGTTCCATGTCTATCCTTTATTATCAATATCTTCCCCCTAGGTCCAATTAACAACTGACTTTAGGTTCGAATTATTCCCTGTGATTAAGGTTTTGTTCTTGCTTGGTGTTGAATGTCACTGTTAGCAGCCACAGGCTCAATACTAAAATTGAACTGCATCGGCTGGGCTTTAATGCGATAAGGCTGATGGACTTGCCTGCCCCATGATGTGTCCCCACCTACGCCCATCTGCTTATAATCAATATTCCAAGTGACAAAATCCCGAATAGGGATCTCTGCGCCATGGTTAGTGGTTACGGGCACCAGTCCTGACGCTGAACCTGAGGCATCGCCTTGTCTAAAGTCGATATCCGCTTGGGCAAAAGGCCACAGACTGGTTTGTAATGTCTCGCTTGCGTGTCCTGCTTTTGCCAGCAAGCCATTACCGTTAGCATCTGTTACCGCCACATAGCGTACGTCGGTTCTTTGGCCTGTTTCTTGTGGTCTAGAGTAACGGTGAAAGGCTTTATCAATAGACAGTGCAAACCAGCTGATAGGGTTACCTGATTTTCTATCAGCATAGGTCTCTTCAGGACCACGCCCAAAGTAATGCATAAAGCGCTGACTGAAAGGCAGCTGTGTTTGAAAGCCAAAGCGCGGTAGATCGGCAAGTTCAATATCGCCTGGAATGAATTTGCTCTGTACTAGCAACTGCTTATCAGTGCTAATTTGGTAGCGACTGCTAAGCGTAAAATCGAGCGTAGCGTGGTGCTGAATAACCTCAATGCTGTATGGGTCACTGCGCTTAATCGAAATCAGCGTCAGCTCCTGAGCGGCATCTTGCCATGCACCAGCCCACTTAGGCATTTGGTTACCTAAGTCGTTGTCAGTAGGCGCGCGCCAAAAGTTAGCCATTAATGGGGCCGTTAATTGCGATTGGCTATTTTGCTTAATATCGGCGAGCCAACCGGTTTTTTTGGAGATTAAATAGCGTGTCTCATTGCCGCCTAATTGCCAAAATTGGTCATGTTCAGTGATGACCTTAGCTAATTTTTGCGGCTTAGCGGTTGCTTGTTGCAGTGGAAATTGGGCAAAAGCGATGCGATGGTCGGTGGGCAGCATGGGTTGTGGCTTATCGACGAGTACCTCTAATAACACAAGGTATTCATGCTGTTTATTGAAGCGCGAGCGCCCAATGGGCAAAGTGATGAGTTTAGATTGCCCCGCTTCAACCATAGGCACCGCCATTACGCCGCTGCTAAACTCACTACCATCTTGCTCAACAGTCCATTTTAAACGCAGCCCTTGAGTGTCTATAAAGTCATAGCGATTTTCGAGCTCAAAGCTCATTGTCTTCGTCGCGGCTACAAATTGATTGAAACGCAGTGGTTGGTACACCTTTTTGACTTCACTGAGGTGCGGGTGTGGGTTGCGATCTGGATCAACCAAACCATTATTGAGAAAATTACCATCGGTTGGCATATCAGGATGATAATCTTTGCCGTAAGCCCAATAACGCTGGCCGTTTTTGTTGCTAAAGGCCAAAGACTGATCAACCCAGTCCCAAATAAAGCCGCCTTGTAGCTGTGGGTAGCGTTCAATTACATCCCAATAGTCTTGTAGGTTACCCACCGAATTACCCATAGCATGGGCATATTCGATCATGATCAGCGGGCGATCTGTATGTTCCTTGGCATATTTTGTCAGTCGTTCAATGGACGGATACATAGGGGCGACAATATCGGTATAGGCATGTTGTCCCGCAGGTTCATATTGCACTGGGCGGCTTGGATCGCGCAGCTTTACCCAATCGTATAATGCTTCGAATAATGTGCCTTCACCCGCTTCGTTACCCAAAGACCAGATGATAATCGAAGGGTGATTTTTATCTCGCTCGACCATACGCTCTACCCGTGCTTTATGGGCGGGCAACCAGCTCATGGTATTGCCTAGCTGTGTATTTTCATTAATCGCCAGTGGGTGAGATTCGATATTGGCTTCATCAATGACATACAGCCCATATTTGTCGGTTAAGCTGAGCCAATAAGGGTCGTTAGGATAGTGGCTGGAGCGCACAGCATTAATATTATTTTGCTTCATTAAGCGAATGTCAGTTTCCATGCTGGCACGGCTGACAACATGGCCATGGTCTGGGTCAGTTTCGTGTCTATCGACACCGCGGATGGTAATGGCTTTATTGTTAACTAACAGCTGACCCGCTTTTATTTCGATGCGGCGAAAGCCTACTTTTTGACTGCTTGCTTGTAGGAGCTTACCGTCAGCCGCTTTAAGGCTCAGAAGTAGTTGATAGAGTGCCGGTGTTTCAGCGCTCCAAAGGTTGGGCTGCTGAACCTTGAAATCAATGATTTGGTTATGATGTTCATTAAATGCTGAGACAGCTTGCTCGCCTTGTTTGATGCTAATGCCTTGCGGAGAAATCAGTTGATAGTGAAGGCTGAGCTGCTGCGTCTCTATGGCCGCTTTTGCATGGTTATTAAGTTTAATGTTAATGGCCATATTGGCGTTAGAGAGATCTTGGCTGAGTGTGTAGCCGGCATCAATATCAGCGATACGTTGTTTCTCGGTGGCGTACAGATAGACATCTCGTTCAATGCCACTGACCCGCAACATGTCTTGGCTTTCAAGGTAGCTGGCATCGCTCCAGCGTATTATTTGCAGCGCGATGAGGTTGTCACCTTGCTGAAGGTAGGGCGTAAGATCAAATTCAGCTGGGGTTTTAGCGCCTTGGCTATACCCGACTTCAACGCCATTGATATGCGCACTCAATGCAGAGCGTGCGGCACCAATATGCAAGAATACCTGTTTGTGCTGCCACGCCTTAGGCAGCTCAAAATGACGTCGATAGCTGCCTGTCGGGTTATGATCTTCGGGGGCATCTGGCCAAGTGGTGGTAAAAGGGTAACGCTCATCTAAGTAGATGGCGTGACCAAAGCCTTGAGTTTCCCAATTACCCGGCACCAGAATGCTTTGCCAATCATCTAGGTTAGCGTCTTTTTGTGCAAAATCCACAGGGGTAGAGAAGGGGTTCTTGGCGTAATGAAATTGCCAACGGCCATTAAGGTCGAGGAAGTTGCCACTGGCTTTGTAATCATCATCGAGCGCTTTTGAGAACGATGAGTAAGCAAAAAAACTGGCGTGGGGAGCTTGTTTGTTTTGTTCGAAAATAAGGTGGTCTTGCCATCGCTCAGCTTGAGCTTGTGAGAATTGGCTCACTAGGCTTAGCATAATTAACCCAATCAACTTAGCGTAAAAATATTGCGTGCTTGGCTGACAAGTTAAGGCTATGAACGGTTGATTGTTATTTTTGGTTAGCATCGTATGTTATTTGGCATTATTTTTATTGTGCCAAACAACATACGTGATAGTAAGAATAATGTATACAATATATCTAGGTGTATACTTTATCAGCCTGTAAAGGTGAGTTAACGGTCACTTCGAGGGTGATTCACAGCTTCGGGGTGATCAGGTACAGCGCCTTGAGGGCTGAGTAACTCTTTGACCACATGATCAACAAAACCCGCACCCGCCGCTTCGTATAGGTTATAAACACTGTGCACACCTGATTCACTCAGGGCATCAGCATCTTCTTTATACTGCACGATAGCACTCAGTTTACCTTGGTAATCTAGGCGCTTAAGCTGCTCAACTGCAAATAGGTTACCTACGTGATGCGGCATTGCCAGTAACACTAATTCTAGATTAGGGGCTTTATCCAGTTTCTCCCAAAAGTCGGTATCAGAGGCATCCCCTTGAACCACATTACGCCCTTGTTTATGGTGAAAGTCGACCAACTCTTGCTTGTGTTCAACGCCAAGGATTTCCCCTTCATATTGCACTCTTAACTCGTCATATGCACCCGAACCAATTCGGCCCATACCCAGAATAAGAAACCTTGGATTACCTACAAGGATAGGGCGGTCTTCTGGATGTAACGGGTGTTTCTCTAGTCGTTGTAATCGACGTTGGTATTTTTGATAAAGTCGATTAGCAGCAATATTTAGCGGTGCAGAAAACAAAAAGCTAAAACTTAACGCGACGGCTAAAATGACCATCCATTGCGATGGTAACCAGCCTTTTGAGGTGGCGACAGCAGCAACAATTAAGCCAAACTCACTGTAATTACCTAGGCTAAAGGACGTTAGCAGCGAGGTACGTGAACGCAATTTAAAGTGCGTTAACAGATAGAGGAATAACATGATTTTTATCGGTACCACGAGTACCAATATCGCCGCTAAGCCGATATCTGAGAAGGAGGGGAGACCATTGAGACCCACGGTAAGGAAAAAGGCGACTAAGAAGAGCTCTTTAAAGTAAAACAGTGACTTTGCCAGCTCTGATGACTTTGGGTGTCCCGCCAATAGAATACCAATGACCAGCGCGCCGAGATCCGGCTTTAGGCCGACTATTTCAAATAACCATGCGCCCATCACTAACGCCATGACTAAGCCGAAAAGGACCAGCAGCTCACCGTGTCCAACGCGGTCAAATAACTTGTAAATTAGTGGTTTTGCTAAGGGAAGTAACAACAACCCTAGCGCCCAATATGAGGGGATATCCCCTTTAGAAATCGTCAAAAAAGCGACGGCAAAGATATCTTGCATAATCAAGATACCAATCGCAACGCGTCCATAAAGGGATTCCATATCACCTTTATCTTCTAAGATTTTTACTGCAAGAATAGTACTCGAAAAACTCAAGGCAAATGCTAACAACCCGAGCTGGTTTAGTTCAAGCCCGGTCAGTTGCTCTAAGCCGAGTAAGCCTAATAGCTTCAACAGTGGAATGAAAAACAGCATGGAGCCAAGCAGATGCAGGCTGGAGCCTGCCCAAACTTCTACTTTAAATAAACTGCGAATATCCAGTTTAAGGCCAATGGCAAACAAAAGTAGGGTGACGCCCAAGTTAGCCAATTGTTCTAACATGGGTAGGCTGGATTCTTCAATCCCAAACAGAAACAACACAAATCCCGCTACTAAATAGCCGATCAATGGGGGCAGCCCCACACGGCTAACTAACATGCCGCAGGCTAAGGTGATAATGAGTATAGCGGGTTCCATGGTGCTCCTTGCAAAGCTTATATTGATGCACCATTGTACTAGAAGTTTATGAAGTTGAACTGAAAATTAGTAAATATTTATAGTTTGTTATCGGCTGAAGGTAGATGTTGGGCAGCTGCTATAAATTAACAAGCAAGTCAAAAAAGAGATGCAAATTATGGATATAAAAAAGCCTCTGCCAAATGCCCAAATGAAAGGGTAATTTAGTACAGAGGCCTAATTTTGTGTTGTTACTTCACCAGATGATCAAGGTGTTCGGCAAATGCTTTAGGACGCATAAAACCGGTCACTCTTAAGTCATCTCTTATGGCGCCGCTTTCATCAAACATGAGCAGTGTTGGTAAGCCTAAAACGTCGTAATACTCTAGTAGAGCAACATCGATATCATCGCTTTTAGTGACGTCAGCTTGTAGCAGTACCATCTTGTCCATACGTGCCATTACCGCTTCATCTTTGAAGGTGATGGCTTCAAACTCTTTACAAGCAACACACCAGTCAGCGTAGAGATCTAACATCACTGTTTTACCTTGTGCTGAAGCTGCTGCAATCTCACTGTCGAGATCTTCAAGCGACTTAATACGCTTAAATGTATGGCTTTGCTGCGCTGAAGTTAGGTTAGCGTTGGCATGAGACGTAAAGCCAAAATGATTCATAACAGCTTGCATACCATAGGAGAAACTCCCAAGGAAAATAAGCAACAGTAGTATTGCTCGGGTGGTTTGTTTCCAGCTAAATTCCGTTAGCTTATTTTGATGCATTAGGTAACCGACAAAAACAACGCCCCAAAGTGACCATAAGACATCGGAGATAAAGCCTGGCCAAATTCGCCCTAGCATGACGATAGAGACCGCAATCAGTAGGAAACCAAAAATGGTCTTGATGATATCCATCCAGCGCCCGGCTCTTGGTAGAATTTTTCCGCCAGAGGTACCGATAATAAGCAGCGGTATTCCCATGCCCATACTCAACACATATAGCGCTAAGAAGCCTTGCAGTAGATCGCCAGTTTGTGCCACATAAATGAGTGCACCAGATAAGGGAGCCGTAGTACAAGGCGAGGCGACTAATCCTGAGATAACGCCCATCAAGAACACGCCAATGACGTTGCCGCCTTTTTGGCTGTTCGATATTGAATTCATCTTCTCTTGCCACTTCGATGGCAGTTTAAGATCGTACAAGCCAAACATTGATAAGCTTAAAACGAAGAATAATATCGCCAGCACAATCAGTACAGCCGGGTGCTGCAACGCCGCTTGATATTTCATGCCAGCGGAGGCAACAACAAGTCCTACTAACGAGTAGGTGATTGCCATACCTTGGACATAAACCATCGACAAGCCAAAGGCTTTAGCGGTAGAGAGCTTTTCTCCTTGGCCGACAATGATGCCTGACAAAATGGGATACATCGGGAACACACACGGCGTTAATGCCAGTCCAATGCCCAAACCAAAGAAGATCACCAAGGTCCAAATAAGGCTATCGCCTGCAAGCATTTGGTTTAAGCTATCTTGTTGTGTAATTGGGACAACGTCGGTATCGCTAGCGGCAGTGGCCTCGCTACCGGGTATATCGAGTATGCCGTCATTGGCGCTAACTTCGGTTAGCACTGCGGTGCGTTTGGTCGGTGGGAAGCAGAGCTTACCTTCGGCGCAACCCATAAAGGTGACGTTGAGTGTGTCTCCCGCCGCCGCTTCTTTTATTGCAACCGGCATTTCGACATAAGAGTAATAAACTTCTTGCTCGCCAAAGTACTCGTCGTTGTGAGACTTACCTTTAGGCAGCGCTATTTCGCCCAGTACTGCGCCATCAGCTTCAAACTTGAGTTTGTCGCGGTACATGTAGTAGCCGTCGGCAATAACCCAGCTGATTTTGACCTTATTGCCTTCTTGTTGAAAGTCGAAAACAAATGCTTGATCGACAGGCATCAGTTCAGGTTCGCCCTTTAAAAAGGAGAATTTATTGGTATTGAAAATGTTTTCGGCATGCGCTAACGGGCTAAGCAGTAGCAGGGAGGCTAAAAACAGAGTAATGATTTTTTTCATGGCTGTGTGGTTTCTTTTATCCAATCAAAATAGGCTGGCAATCCCTGTGTTACAGGTACTGCTATTAGCTCGGGAACATCGTAGGGATGCAGTTCCAATACTGCAGTTTCAATCGCTGCGTAGTGCTTGGCGAGACACTTAATCTGTAAACAGAACTCTTTTTCTTCACAAATCTCACCTTGCCATTCATATACGGATGTCATCAAGGATGAGATCTGTACACATGCAGCAAGTTTGCCCTGTACTAGCGTGTGAGCTAAAGATTTAGCCAACGCTTCGTCTGGGCTGGTGGTCATTACCAGTAAGAATTCATTGTCCATTAAACACATCTTTCCTGTTGATGGCTTGCTCAATGTGCACTGCACAGATTAAACCTGCTTTAAGGTTATTGAGGTAAGCTTGTTGCTGCGATTACCACTAACGGTACTTTACGTGTTTTGCCTAAAGCATGCATTAAGGCATTGCTAAAATAGTGATACCAGTAGTTTTTGCTTACAAATGCTTAGGCATTTCAGCTTAAACACTAGCGATTCACCCGTTTATTGTCATAATTCAACCCTGTATTAGGCGAGAGTTGGCTATGCGACTTGAAAATAGACCGACTAACCCCAATTTAGTTTTCATCACCACAAAAAAATGTGAGGTCAGTGTGTTTTTTATTTTGTTAATAATTTTTGTTTTAGTGCCTGTAATGGAGCTATCTGTACTGATCCGAGTGGGTGAAGCCTTCGGCAGTTGGACCACCGTGGGATTGGTTATTTTTACCGCCGTGGTCGGCGTGTCGTTAGTGCGAAGTCAAGGTATTAGCACCTTGATGCAAGTACAACAAAAGATGGCTCGTGGCGAAGCGCCAGGGCAGGAAATTGTTGAGGGCATGATGTTAGCGGTCGCAGGTCTACTGTTGCTTATTCCCGGTTTTGTCACCGATTTTCTGGGCTTGATTTTGTTAACCCCCTTTACTCGAATTCCTGTCGCGGGTTATTTCTACAAGCGAATGCAGCTTAAAGTTAAAGCCAATGGCGGCTTTCAGGCGGGTTTTGGTCCAGGCGCTGGCATGGGCGGCCAAGGTAATCCATTTGGTCAGCAAGGTGGTCAATCACCCTTTGATGATAACAACACTTTTGATGGTGACTTTGAACGCAAAGTGGATCCTAGTGATAAACGTCCTGAAACCCACCAAGTTGAAAGCGATTTTGATGAGGACGACAACAAACATCCAGCTGATAAACCAGAACCTAAATCTAAACCATAGCGTTAGCCCTGTTTCGGATTTCGCGGATAAAAGAGATCCGGTTTACGTTCTACATGGTTAAATTTGCGGGTGTTTTTATAGGGAAGTTTCATAAATCCTGATACCCCTTTGCCTTGTATTTTATCGACATGACTTAAAATTCGGTCTAAACAGCCACGAAATGCCGCTTGTTTTCTCGGGTTAAGCAAGCGTAAGTAGCTGTGGATCTTCATGTGGTTAGGCAGTGCTTCGAAGATGATGCAGCCGGTATGATGGATCTGGTTGATTATCGCAAGTTCAGTCATGATCTCTTTTGGAAGTTCTAAATTTTCCTCTGGATCGCGACCATCTTCAAAGTAAGAGTGCAGTCTGGATCGATCTTCCAAAGAGGGCACATCACCGACTTCAAAAGGGAGCTGTTGTTCGCAAGCCATGATAAAGGGTTGCTGGCTGTCTTCCCGCTCAATATGCAGAGTATCTCTGGCGTTAAAGAAACAGGCTTTAAATACCCCGATACGGTGAATGCCGCAGGCCAGAGTGACCATGTTATTGACCGAGATTGTTAAGGCTTTCTTCTGACTTTCATTATATAACGCAAGATTAGAATCAATAAATACCCCGTTTTCTCGCCAATGAATAGCCAAGCCACCAACGATGTCATATTGCGCTAAACGCCCCACCGCGGCGATAAACCCTTTTTCAGTATCGCCCATACCCGCCATAAAGTTACGGTAGTATTTCTCTAACTGTAGGTCATCCATTTTGGCGATGGGGTCGTCCGCATTGTGCTCTTTTAGAAAGGCTTTACGTGAGCTATAGCTCACCGTTTCAACTTCTTTATTGCTCGCCAATACCCAAACAGGGATCTCAGCGATAAGCGGTCCTGTATTGATTTCTGGCAGGTGCATTCTATGGCTATGTGCCATGCTTTTGACGAAGTAATCACCCGCTTTCTTTCGTTGAATAGGATCTTCACTCAGCATACCATCCAGCGTTTTGGCAAGTTCAACGGGTAAGCCAATGCTGGTGGCAGGAATGACTTTACTGCCAAAGCGACTGGCTTGACCGGAGGCTAATGCATAGAGTGTTGCAGCGACGCCTTGCTCATCAAATCGTGGACTCGACAGTGCCCCATTCAATTGCTCTTCACCGATAAAATACACATCACCCATACGGGCATTAGTATGCTGATGATCGCTCGACATTAAGTCCATTACATTGCCGTTTACGGGATTGCCGTCATTGTCGCGCTGGGCGAATACCGCAGAGCCCCAATCAATTAAAGACAAATGTTGGCTTTGCAGATCATAAACTAGGTTTGACGGTTTAATATCGCCATGGATAAGCGGTCGGCCATTATGTAAATACTTGAGGATCGCCGCTAATTGGCGTGCAATGTTCATCACTATTGCCACAGGCAGAGCGCCAATACGTAAACAGAGTTGCTCTAAGTCCTCTCCTGGTGCTCTGGCCATCACCAGAATACCTTGCTTACCCACATGCTGAAATTTGATTGCTGGGGGCACATTGGGATGAATGACCTGAGACAGCATGAAGGCTTCCTCTTCAAGCCTATCCTGCACATGCTGCGGTAGCGTTAAGCGAGAGAATTTAAAAACATGAGCCTGGCCTTGTGCGTTAACCCCCGCAAATACAAAGCCATAAGCACCTTTACCCACTAACTCGAACTCTTCATAGCCGAGCTTACTGAGTTGCTGCTTACAGAGTCTTATCCACGCGCGATGCTTACGTGCATCATTTGCTGCAAGCAGATAGATCGATTGCTCTTCAGAGATATAAAAGTGCTGTAGTTCGGGCGTTTGCAATGCTCACTCCTTGTTATACTAATTCCCACTGAACGAACAAATTAGTATTAATGCTCCTTATTAAATCAACATTAGCCGCGATAGTCCAAGCTGATTGAATCAGAAGAAAAAATTTGCTGTTTAAAAGGGAGGAGTCAGTCACACCTAACTAATTATTTCGGAAGAGATATTGATGTACATCAATTCTGTAACAATAAGAGAAAGGTAATCTTGAAGTCAGTACTAATATGGAAGATATAAACTTAATTGAGTAAGTGCAATCTGCACAAGGGTGATTATATGTCAGGGTTAGATAAGTCGCGGTTGATCGAGTTACTCGAGTATCCTAGGCAGCGTATTCTTCAGTCGATGGAGTTGAATCAATGTCCACATGCGGGATTTTTCAATCATACCGACATGCAGTGCATCAATTGTCATCAAGGAATGGAATGCACATGGATGAATCACAATGATGAAACCATAGCTGTCGATCAAAAAACCGAAGAAGAGATTAAGCAGCAGTTACTCGTCGCTGTCGATTTTATTGATTCGAGCCTAAGTCCACACCATTTGTCTCGTCGTCATTGTGAATGTGAAAACTGTACCTGGCTGAAAAATGTACAAAAAGCGTTAAATATTTCTGCTAAATAATCAGCTTGGTTTTCCTTTTGCTAATCTAGAGTGTTGGCTTTAAAGTATAGGTAAGCGTGGTATACCAAACTTGAGATATCGCTAGGCGGTGGTTTCCCTTCTGTTTTACGATAAATATATCAAGCCTTAGGATATACCCTATTTAATACTTTAGGACCTTCGCTATGCAACCAAGCTTTTGGCACGACAAATGGGATGCCCAACAAATCGGCTTTCATCTCAGTGCCGTAAACCCGTTATTAATTCAGTATTGGCCCCAGTTGCACCTAGCCGCAAGCGCCCAAGTGTTTGTGCCTTTGTGTGGTAAATCTTTAGACATGTGTTTTTTAGCTGAACAAGGTCATGATGTGCTGGCTTGTGAGTTAAATGACCTGGCAGTGTCGCAGTTTTATCAAGATAATGACCTACCTTATAGCGTCGATAAAACGGCTGAACATCGGCGTTACCACACCGAACAGATCACTATTTATCAAGGTGATATTTTTACTTTGCACAGTGCTGAGATGGCAAGTACCGTAGCTTTTTATGATCGAGCAGCGCTAATCGCTTGGCCTGAAGAGATGCGAATTAACTACGCAAAGCAACTTGCTCACTTGATCCCTATTGGGAGTGTAGGGCTATTAATTACCTTAGATTACCCGCAAGTAGAGCTTAATGGTCCGCCATTTGCGGTATCGGATGATTGGGTCATGGCAAACATGAGTGATAAGTTTGAGATTGAATGCTTAGTGACAAATGATGTGCTAAGTGATAACCCACGCTTCGTTAAAAAGCAGGTGTCTTCGTTAACCGAGTCGGTTTATAAGTTAACGAGAAAAGCGTAAGAGCTGATTAAGAGCCGGATTAAAGCCGAACAAAGACGATAGGAGCCGAACAAAGTCGGTAGAAGCCGAACAAAGTCGGTAGAAGCCGAACTAAAGTCGGTAGTAGCCGAGCAAAATCGGTAGAAGCCGAACAAAGTCGGTAGAAGCCGAACAAAGTCGGTAGAAGCTGAACAAAGACGGTAGAAGCTGAACAAAGACGGTAGAAGCTGAACAAAGACGGTAGTAGCCGAACAAAGTCGGTAGAAGCCGAACAAAGTCGGTAGAAGCCGAACAAAGTCGGTAGAAGCCGAACAAAGTCGGTAGAAGCCGAACAAAGTCGGTAGAAGCCGAACAAAGTCGGTAGAAGCCGAACTAAAGTCGGTAGAAGCCGAACAAAGTCGGTAGAAGCTGAACAAAGGCGGTGAAGCCGGAAAAGATAGTCGCTGATTATCTTTTATCTTTTATCTTTTATCTTTTTTTATCGTCAGCGAAGCGTTCCGTAAGTGAGCCTGTGAACGTTCTGTCATCTGTAGCGCCGCGTTCGTCTTGGCACTTTTCGTCTTAGCGGTTTCGGCTGTTAACCGTCTTAGCTTGTTCCAGTTATTCCAGCCATTAAAAAAGCGACCTAAAAGGTCGCTTTTTTTACTTTCAATCGTTAGAGAGTCTTAAGACTCAATCGATTAGAAGTTGTAACGAACGCCAACAGTGAAGATGTTGTCATCTTCTAGGTCAACTTTAGCAGTACCCACTTTGTGGTCGCCTTCGTACATAGCATAGTGGCCATATACTAGAGTTGATTTAGAGATCTTGTAGTCAGCACCAACAGTGATAACTTGAACATTTACGTCAGTACCATCTACAGCAGTGATGTTTTTGTAGTACTTACCAAAACCGCCTTCATCTTTACCGTATTCAGCTTTTAGGTTAACGCCGTTTAGGTTGTAAGCAACGTTCACGAAGTAAGAGTTACCTTCCTGGTCAGTTGTTTGGCTTTCAGTGTTCTGGAACAGACCACCGATTTTGAAGTCGCCTAATTTAACTTGAGCAACACCACGGTAAGCATCGATGCCACCAATAGTGTTATAAGCTGCAGCTACATAGTAGTTCTGAGCTTTAAGTTTCTTGTCACCAATAGTCGCGCTTAGTGCGTACTGGTCATCATAAGAAGATACAGCATCTTTATCTTCAGAATCAATGTAGTTATCTTCCATTAAGTACGTTGCGTTTAGCGTCACTAAATCTGCAATCTTTGGAGAGTAGTACCAGATACCGTCAGCAGCACGAGTTTGACCACCAACTAAACGGTCAATATCGGCATTTGAGTTACCAAATAAATCAACGCCACCTTCAGCTTGCTTGAATACTGTGTCGTTACGACCAACAAGTACTGTACCAGCAGAAGACTTAAGCCCTAAGAAAGTGTTACGAGCTTTGAAAGTATCACCAGAGTTAGTAGTGTTCTCTACTTGGAACTCCATTTGGTAAATAACGTCGATGTTGCTAGTTAAGCTTTCGCTACCCTTAACACCTACATGAGAGAAGTTATTTTCAATAACGGTGCCTGATTTACTATTTTGGGTAGTTGCACCGGCATCTGAATTGGTTACAGATAGATCTAAACGGCCGTAAAAGCTAGGACTTTCGGCTAGCGCGCCGAAAGAAGCTAGGGTTAAAACTGATGCCACTGATGCAGAGATAAGTGTCTTTTTCATTTCATTTGCTCCCAGAACCTTAGTTCTTATACGTTTCTTATGGTTTTTTACATAAACTTTTGTTTTTGTTACAAGCATCCGAGCTCATAACAATTGTGGGAGCAAATATTACAGTTTTATGGCTATGAGATTGTGGGCTAGATCAAGTTTTTAGTTTTCCACGATAGAATTGCTGCTTTTTTGTGGTGATTAAATTGTTTTGGTTGCCTAAGTGGTCATTTAGATAAAAAACACCTTAACAATGTATCTCTAAAGAGGTATGGCAGTGACCTTCGATTAAAATTATTAATGCTTAATTTACAAGTTTGAAAGCGTTAGTAGCAGATATTGCTGGTCATGTTGAAGCTTTAAAAATTAGTGTGAGCGGCTTGTAGCACCAAAGTTGACTGAGATGTCTGAAATGTTTCTTTTACGTTGCATTTAATTGTGTTTTGATAATTAGCGGCAATAAAAAAGGCAGCTTTTGCTGCCTTTATTAATTAGATATTGCTGCTAAAAATCTAAACGCACACCAACAGTGACGATGTCGTCACTTAAGTCTTGCTTGACGCTACTTAGCATCATGTCACCATCATATTTAGTATAGTGGCCGTAAACGAGCATGTTCTTGCTTAGACGGTAGTCTGCGCCAACACTGAATTGTTGTATATCGACATTGCTAACCGTTTCCAGTGAACCGTCATTGCCACCAACATAGCGGCTAACATATTTACCTAGACCTGAGTCATCGGCACCGTACATGGCCTTAAGCTTTAAGTTACCCATTACATAGGCGGCGTTTACAAAGTAAGTATCGCCTTCTAAATTGTCATACTTACTGTCAACGTGTTCACTGTTTTGGTAAAAGCCACCAAGAATGACATTACCAAGTTTAACTTGAGCAACACCACGGTAAGCGGTTACATTTTCAATGCTGTCATTATAGGCAGCTGATACGTAGTAGTTTTGTGCTTTAAGGGCTTTATCACCAATGGTAGCGCTAAGGGCATACATATTATCAGTGTATTTTTCTTCGCCATCAGTATCTAGTTGGTCGTAGTTGTCATCCATCAAGTAGGTGGCATTCAAGGTCACTAGATCGGCGATTTTTGGTGAGTAGTAAGTGAAGCCATCTGCACTTCGTGTTTGGCCTGCAGCTAACAGATCGATGTCTGAGTTAGTATTACCGAAGAGGTCAAATCCACCTTCCGCAGCTTTGAACACGGTATCGTTACGACCGACAAGTATGGTACCCGCAGCGGCAGACTTAAGGCCTATAAATGTATTACGCGCAGCGAAGGTATCGCCAGAATTATCAAAGTTACTGACACCAAATTCCATTTGATAAACAACTTCTAATCCATCATTAATTTTTTCAGTGCCTTTAACACCTAACCAAGAGAAGTTGTTTTCGATGATGGTGCCAGATTTTTGGTTTTGAGTTGCAATACCCATATCAGAGTTGGTGATTGCAAGATCAGCACGGCCATAAAAATTAGGGCCATCAGCTAATGCTGTAAAAGAGGTGGCGGCTAGTGCTGAGATAATCGTGGCGGACAGAACCGTTTTATTCATTTTTATTTTCATCTTCATCTTCATCTTCCTGTAGCGTGTTGCAATACTAAGTTTGGGCTTGCAATCTCGGCTATTTGACTAGCTGAATAACCAAGCTGAAGCTGTATTTTCGGCCAAAATATACATTGAAAGAAAAGTTCAATGCGTGATCTTGATCATGTTCTGCTGATGATGCGTGATATTGGTCATGGTTGTTTACTTATATTAAACAGGCATTTAATTCAAATGAGATGAGTAGTTACAATGATATTCCTAGTTTACCTTTTTTGGCCAAAGCTGTTCACATAGCTCTCATTGTTGATGGTAAAACTTTAGAGTTTTACGCAGATTTGAGATAAAATCGACCATCGCGTTCTATCTATTACATCCCCCAATCGAGTATTACCTTGAAAAATCAAATGTTGTCAGACGCCTACTTAAATCGTTTTGCTGGAATTGGCCGTTTATATGGTCAAGAAGCACTGCATTACTTTGCGCAATCTCACGTGGTTGTTGTAGGCATTGGTGGTGTCGGCACTTGGGTCGCTGAATCACTGGCAAGAAGTGGTGTAGGCCAAATCAGCTTGATCGATCTTGATGATATTTGTGTTACTAACACTAATCGTCAATTACACGCGTTAAAAGAGACCATTGGTGAATCTAAAGTTGAAGTGATGGCGCAGCGCCTAAAGCAAATAAATCCAGAGTGTATCGTCAATGAAATTGAAGACTTTATTACCGTCGACAATTTATCAGCCTATTTTCAAGGTAAGAAGGCTGGTGGCGATTTGGACTACGTTATTGACTGTATTGACGCGGTAAAACCCAAGACAGCACTAATAGCCTGGTGTAAACGCCAAAAGTTACCGATTGTAACTGTGGGTGGTGCGGGTGGACAGTCAGATCCGACCCAAGTGCAGGTGACAGATCTTGCGAAAACCTATCAAGACCCTCTGCTGGCTAAGGTGCGTAATTTACTGAGGCGTGAGTATAATTTTTCAAAAAATGTTGCTCGTCGATTTGGTATTGAAGCGGTATTTTCTACTGAGCAGCTCGTTTACCCACAAGCAGATGGCTCGGTTTGCAATACGAAGGCTGCGGCAGATGGCAGTATGCGTATGGATTGTGCTTCTGGTTTTGGCGCGGTTACCGTGGTGACGGGCACCTTTGGTTTTGTGGCTGTCAGTCGAGTACTGACTAAGCTCGCAGCTAAAGCAAAGCTCACTGAATCATCATAGTCATTATAGGTATCTAGCTGATGATACTTATTCTCTTCCTCACTGTCAGATACTGTCTTTCTGGCGGTGAACCGTTTTTGCACTAAATAATTTGATCCTTATAGTTTTGACGCGATCTTTGGCATATTTTTTGCTTTTATCTAGCTAATAACAGATTTCTGACACTGGATTTAGCTATGCAAAAAATGAGTTTCGCTGCACTTTCTTTTAAAGAAATATCAATTAAAAAATTGATATTTAAAGCAATGCTGTGGCTTTCATTAGCATGTGCGGCACTGTTATTTAGCCCTGTCACATTATTAGCATCAATTAAGCTTGATGAATTTGCAGAACGTTATGCACATTTTATTGGCTTAGGCTTGATTATAGGTGCAGCCTATTTATTGACGCAGATCCTCAATTATTTTCTCGACGAAGCGATTAGCTATTTAAGTGACAAACGATCAGTTGAAGTGATTGAAGAGAAGGTTAAACTGCTCGACCCTATCGAACGTGCTTTACTGAGAGAATTCTTTCTACAAGGTGAAACGATTTTAACCTTGCCTGAAGCTGAGCAAGCCGTTAAAAGTTTATCAACAACGGGTATCTTGGAGCGTCTTGGAAACCAGAAGCACTACGCTATTCAAGGTTCAACTGCAGACTTTAAAATATCGATGCGTGCGCGAGAGCACTTAAATCGTCAAGTATTACGTTTCCCTATCGGTGAGCCAAGCCCTGAACAGATGAAAAACCTGATTAAAGCCCGTCCGCAGTTTATCAATAGCTTTGTCACACCACGTAAGCACGCCGCATAACAATTGTGGTTACGGAAATATAAATAGACAGCCAGTTATTGCTGAAAGGCATTGTGCTCTGATGTAAAAACAGCACAAAAAAATGGGGGCAAATAGCCCCCTGCATTAATAGAACGTTGGAGATTAGTTCTCAGGATCCGCAGACTTGGTATAGAACATCCACATTAGATAGGAAACGATGCCTATCGTACTAAAAATAACGATCATTGATAGCAAGCCGATAGCGTTGCCAAACATCAAATCTAACCAGAATGCCATGTGCGAAATCCTCTTTCTTATAAATTCATAGCCAAAGTACTCCTGTCCTAACCAGCAGTAATTGATCTCAGTCAAGTTAGCGCTCTGTTATTAGAAATTTGATGCGTTATTGTTAATAAGGATGGTATTGATCACGTTTCACTAATTATCTTGTTAGCTAAAGTAAGTTTTTAACGCCGATTAGATGCAATCTACGGCACTTGAGTCTGAATTTTGTTCAGTTGATGAAAAAGTCAAATCAAAGTGCTTGCCATTCCTATATCCACAGGTATAATCCGCATCACTCCTTGAGGTTCACCTCTTTGAGTACAGTAACAAAGCCTGAGTGGTGGAATTGGTAGACACGTCGGATTCAAAATCCGATTTCGAAAGAAGTGACGGTTCAAGTCCGTCTTCAGGTACCATTTCTCTTAAAGAGAAATAATCAAGCCGACATTAAGTCGGTTTTTTTGTGTCTAAAATTTGTGGTTTTACTGTAATTCCCCTTTGTTCGTCATTCCTCAACGCTAGTTTTTTTCCATCTAACCGATGTAGCGCAGTCAATCGCCCGTGCACCATGTCGATAAGCTAAAGCGCCGGTGCTGATGATTCATAGAGAGGATGATCATCGGGCTAATTTCAAACATGCATTGGCACTGTGGGACGCTTTAGATGAGGCTTAACACTCTGACGAGTGGCTGGTTAAAGTAAGAGGGTGTGGTTTCTACAAGGAAGAGAGCATTATTGAGGTTAATATATAAGATATTAGCCTTTCTAGATAAGTACATCGGCCACTAGTCTCTGATATAAAAAAGGCATTCGTGATGAATGCCTTTTTTATGCAACAGCTGATTATTAACTCTTTAGGATCTCTAAAGGTAGCGCAAGCATATCGTCAAATTTGTTCAGGTTTGCTTATGGCTTAAAGTTTTATTTATTTCACCAGATCTACTGCAGGTAATGAAGCTTTAATTTAAGTACTAACTTACCCTAGGTTAGATATTTTCTTGCCAATTACAGCTTCGGTTTTCGACGGTATGATTTAATGTGGAAAGTTAGAAATTATATGCTAATCCAATCATATAGTGGTCATCGTTAAATTCGTGGTAGCTGGCTTCTAGCATCAGGTTTAGCTGTGACAGTAACGGATAGCTGTAACGCAGTGCGACATCGTAGGCCGTATCAGCCACTTTGCCATGGTCATCAAACTCATAGGCTTCGGCATCGGTAAACAGGCCCGCATGTGCTACTAAGCTGCTGTCGTTAAATAGTGGGAACGAGTAATTTAATTCGGTATACCAGGCTTCTACATCCTGATCGTAATTAACCGCTAGATTTATAGCCTGATAATCTACCGATAGTGCATATTCGACGCTATATCCACCCGCCCCATAAGTGTACTTCATGGCGTTGAAACCGAAACCTAAATCGTCGTTAACCATTTGATAATAACCGCCGTAGTAGTCGATCTCATAGTCGTTGTTTACATCATTTTCATCCTCATAACGATAGGTCTCAAAGGAGGTTCCTAAATAAAACCCGCTATCATGTTCGACCATAAGATCGGCTTGGAGTGATGGCTTATCATCACTAATTGTCTGTCCACGCCAGAGGTAGTTGCTTAACCCCATCATCACTCCTGATGTCGTGAATTGGCTCTCTTCGGCCGCAACCGTCTGACTGGCACTCATAGCCATTGCCATAATGCACGATGATAATAGTAATTTTTTCATCATTAACCCTTATATTAAATAGTTTGTCTATTCGATAGTTAGTATATTTATTTTTGTGTAATTGTTTTCGCTATTTACTTTACAATCTTTTAGTTTGTTTTAATAAGTTGGTTTGTAAAAATATCGAAATGCTTGCAGTTTTATATTTGTTTGTGATCTCAGTTTTTATTTTTACTTTTTGGTAAATGTATTTCCTGCTTTGCTGGATATGGTTGTAAATATAATTTGTTGTTTTGATTAAAAGTAATTAATTCTGTACCGCGCTTTTATTGCGTTGATTTTGCTAGCTTTTATTTTTTACTGTGATTTTATTGCATTTCGAAAAATGTGTTTCTCGAAATATATTAAACATGGGTGGAGTCAAATATAATAAATTGAATTCATATTTGATAACTTTGTGTGACTTAGTGCTATTTTAGTTTTTATTGATGTTATGTATTATTTTGTCAACGGTCAGGTTTTAATTTGATAATTTTAAACTGGTCTTGATTAATTGTACTTTCCTTTGGTTGCCGGTTGGGTATGGATAAGAAATCGTCAATAAAGGTATAAATATTATAATAAGGGATATATATGCACGAAGTTCATTGGGGGTTGTTAGTCGCTGCCTATCTGTTTTTAGCCGGAGCAGGAGCCGGAGCACTTTTTATTAGTGGTTGTCTCGTGCTATCTAATAAAATTCAAGTGCCTCATCACTTAGATACGGCAAAAATAAGTGCCATTGTGGGTACGCTGTTATTAATTATTGGTACGGGAATGATCGTATTCGATCTCACCTCATTCCAATACGGGATTGCTCATGGTGATATGAGTAAATTCTTCCGTTTCTATCGCCTGTTTATGACGTTTGAGCCAAGCTCTATGATGAGCATCGGTACCTGGTTGCTTACTTTAACAATTATCTTTGCATTGCTCTTTTGCCTCTCATTTAGAGCGAAAGCTAATCAGCCTGGCTATAGCCGATTATTTGCAACGATTAATGTGATCTTGGCTATCTGCGTTGCTTCATATACCGCATTACTTATTGGTGATATCAGCCATAACTTGGTTTGGTCAAACAGTATTCTGGTGGTGATATTTTTATTGTCGGCCCTCTCTTGTGGCGCCGCAGTGGTGCTGATGGTCAAAACCCGTCTCAAGATAACCGATGTCAATCATTCCTTCGCTAAATCAGATTCTGCACTGTTGGCGCTCGAGCTACTTACCGTGTTTGTGTTCGCCTACTCGATTCGCAATATCAGTATCTTCAATGGGGTAGACAACCTGCTCGCTATTTCAAGTGATGCCGGTGCCATTTGGTGGATAGGCGCGGTTTTAATCGGATTAATTATGCCGTTATTGCTGAACGTAACGTCAATCATTGGCAAGACTGCGGCGTCTCATAGCAAAGAATATCTGTTAGCTGTGTTGATATTAATGGGTGCATTTTGTTTGCGCTATTCGGTTTTACTCGCGGGTCAGTATTATTAGGAGTCTACGATGCTAGATAGAAGAAGAGCCCTCAAATTATTGGCTGGCGGTGCAATTGCTACAACTGGGGTCATGTTTATGCCTGCGGGCAGCGCAATAGCAGCCATTCGTCAACAAGGCAAAAAGCGTCTGGCCATGGTGATCGACCTTAGCCGATGCAATGGATGTAAAGCGTGTGTTGTCTCTTGTGGCATTGAAAATGGCACCCAACCCGATGAACATCGCACCCAGGTGATCCAAACCAGTGCTGAAATTGGCGACAAACAATACGCATTCAATTTACCAATAATGTGTAATAACTGTGAGGATCCATCATGCGTGTCAGTTTGTCCTACGGGCGCGACATTCAAGCGTGAGGAAGACGGCATAGTCGTAGTGGATTCTACGCTTTGCATAGGGTGTAACTACTGCATCCAGGCGTGCCCATACAGCGGAGTGCGTTTCACTAACTCGACAACGGGTACCGTAGATAAGTGTAACTTCTGCATTCAACGTACCTCCAGAGGCTTGCTGCCCGCCTGCGTAGAAACCTGTACCGGTGCTGCACGTGTCTTCGGTGATATTAACGATGTTAATAGTGAAGTATCCAAACTGCTTAGTCAGAGTAACCCTATGGTGTTACAGGCGAGCAAACAGACTTCACCGAATGTTTTTTATATTGGCTTGACGCAAGAAGAAAGCAACAACGCGTTCAGTATACATTCTCCTCAATTGTGGCAGAGGTAGCACCATGGATCGTAGAAAATTTTTAAAGGCGGGATCGGTCGCCGCAGTAATGACAGCAGGTACAGTAAGTACCAACGTTATGAGTTCCGCTCGCAGTAAAACGAGTGATGCAGATATTAATAAATATGCACCCACTTCATTGACGCCTGAGTATAGCTTCGATGCTGACAACAAATTGATTGCAAATCCGGAACAGCGTTTCGCGTTTTCCAAGTGTTATGGTTGTTTCAATGTTTGTGGTGCGCGAGTGAGTATCGATAATAAGACCGACAAGGTGTTACGGGCTGTGGGTAACCCCTACACCTTGACCAATAAGGCTGGTCAACCAATGACAATGGAAACATCGCCTAAAGATGCCATGTTCCAATTATCAGCGGCGAGTGGTTTAAGCCAAAGCAATCGGGCCACCCTTTGTGGTCGTGGTAACGCCGTTCCCGATGCGTTCGATGATAAACACCGAATTACCGCTTGTATGAAACGCGTCGGTAACCGTGGTGATAACAAGTGGCAAAGCATCTCATATGAACAAATGCTAAAAGAGGTCGTTAATGGTGGCGATCTCTTCGGTGAGGGACATGTTGAGGGCTTGAAGACGATTCACGCTAATCCCGCATTAGCTAATCCGGCTTATCCTGATTTTGGCCCGGTAAAAAACCAGTTGCTGGTTTCAACGTCATCTGAACAAGGTGCGCGTGCCGATTTCATGCATCGTTTTGTCGCTGAAGCATGGGGAACGCCCAATATTGGCACCAAGGACTCTTATTGTGGCCACCAGCAGGTTGCCGGCTGTGCCTTGGGTTGTTTCGACGCTGTCGATGAGATGGCGCTGCCTCAAGTCGATTATGAAGAGTCAAAGTTTGCTATTTTCATCGGCACTAACCCTGGAACCAGTGGTAATGGCTTGAATGTAGGCTCTAGTCGTTTAGCCAAGGCTCGTACCGATCGTGATGACTTTAAGTATGTGGTCATCGATCCTATTCTGCGCTCATTAACCTCAGAAACTGACACCACAAATGGTGAGTGGCTACCGATCAAATCAGGTGGTGACACCGCGTTAATGTTCGCTATGCTGCAGTACATCATTAATCATGATCGGTACCGCAAGCATTATCTGGAAGCACCGAGCCAGGCAAGTGCCGATGCCGTCGGTGAGATGAACTACACCAACGCCACTTACCTGGTAGTAAAAGATAAAAAACACCCTCTTTATAACCAGTTCCTGACTGCCGAAGCCTGTGGTTTAGGCGACGTGGAAACGAAGATGGTGATAGATAAGCAAACCGGTAAACTGGTTATGGGTGACAGCGAGCTGGCGGCAACATTATTCTATAAAGACAGCGTAATCCTTGGCGATGGTTCACAAGTACAGGTTGAAACGGCGTTCTCGCTGCTCAAGCAACGCGTCAACAGCCATTCCATGCAAGCGCTTTCAAAGCGTTGTGAAATACCAGTAGCGAAGATAGAAGAGTTGGCCAAGGAGTTTACCTCCCATGGTCGCAGTGTCTCTATTGAAACCAATACCGGCTGTAACGCTACCGATGGCGGTCAGTTTGCCTTCGCAATGATTATGTTGGCGACTATGGTTGGCGCACACAATGCCAAGGGCGGCATGATGCATATGGGCGGAGTAGGTTATTCCACCATGTATGATATCTATGACGGCCCCCTGTATAACTTAATGGATTTCGAACACACAGAGGTGACCGGATTCAATGCCGAGCGTTCTGGTGATTATGAACAGAGCCATGAGTATCAGCAGAAAGTGGCGCAGGGGCTTAATCCATACCCAGCAAATGAGGCATGGAACAATACTTTTGTGCAAGATAATAGTGGTGAGCTGCTAGTCGCCCATGCTAATAAAAACCCGTTTAACTTCAAGGCGTGGATCACCTGGTCAACCAACCCTATTTACGGCTGCTCAGGCTTACAAGATCAGGTTGAAGACTCAATTAAAGATCCTAAGCAACTGGGCTTGATTATCGCGCTCGACCCATATATCAACGAAACCAATACTTTCGCCGATTATATTGTTCCGGATACGCTTCAATATGAGGCATGGGCAAGTTCACGCATGTGGGGCAGCGAATATATTGGAGATGTGGCTTGTGTTCCGGTTGTCGAAGCGCGCACCGCTAAAACCGCCAAGGGTGAGCACGTCAATATGGAGCAGTTCATCATTGACGTCAGTAAAGCGATCGGTTTGAAAGGTTACGGCGACAAGGCATTTACAGATGTTCAGGGTAAGTCTTACTCGCTCAATACTCCGGCTGATTTCTATGTACCTCTGTTTGCTAATATCGCGCATACAGGCTCCGTATTACCTACGCCGACGGATGAGGACATTAAGTTCACCAGTGTCGATCGTGCATTACCTATGTTCGAAGCGCGCTTGAAGCCGCAAGAGGTTGGGCCAACGGCATTCATGTTGACTCGTGGTGGACGCTATGAGCGTGTCGATGAACGTTATGAAGGTGAGTTTTTCAATGCGGCGATGCGGATGGATACTCAGTTTCAGATCTATAACGAATCATTAGCCAGAGTAAAGGACTCCTATACGGGAGAGTTCAATGATGGTCAGCCTGTTTACGATGTTGATCGTTTCTGGGATGGTTCAGCGGTTCGAGATCACTGGAATGAGCAAGACTATCCGTTTAACTTCTCAACCTTTAAGTTGCACCTGCGTAGCCCCTATTCAGTGTCCCTGCCTCGCATCACAGCATTAGGAGATACAAACTATATTCAGTTACATCAGGATGATGCAGCTAAATACAGCCTGAAATCTGGCGATAAGGCTCAGGTTCTTTCACCTAAGGGCAAATACTTAGAAGGGATCGTTCAGGCGGATAAAACGGTTGCGCGGAGCACTATAGTCGTGGGTATGGGTTATGGCCATACCGCATTCGGTGCCAGTGCCGTTGAGGTCGATGGCATGGTACGTCCAGGGATCAAAGAGCGCGGTACCGGTATTTGCCCCAATGCGTTTAACGTCGTCGACCCAACCCGTAAAGGCGCGAGTCTTTATCGCGATAGAACCTTTGGTTCGACGGCGAGGCATGGTGTTCCCGTAGGGCTCAAGAAAGTATAAAAGCGACTAGGCCCCTCGTTATTGATAATGGTAATGAGGTTGGCCTGAGCTGTGTTTATTTATCCTGAACTCGGGATAATGAGTGAATATTCATCTTTTTCTACATTGAGGAGTGAGTTGTTGTGCGCTTAGCTGGCGGATACGTTGTTCCCCCCCATTCTGTCGGCTCTACAACACCTTTTACCCTATAACCTCTATTTATCTGATTAAAGGATAAGTAGAGGATTTTTTATAAAGCCAGCATTCGCCGGTTTAAGACTTCAGTGCCAGGTACCATTCATCTCTTATGTTGTTAAACAGTTGCTGCTTGAGCCAGTGGTGAGTCGCTGATTGATTAATTTCAGAGTAAATCAGATAATTTCCTACTCTGCGCCCTACGTTGATTATACCAAGTAGTTGTCCGGTAAGTTCATGGGGTAGGGTGCAAGTTTGTATATTTGGAATTAAGTCATAGTATTCACGAGTAAAGACATTACAGCTCATCGAAATTGAATTGGTATCGATAATATGGCGACTCAATGCGGCGATATTATCAGTAGCACCAATTATTTGAAGACTCTTTCCCTGCTTTCTCGCTATCTGCTCCAGTATTGGGGAGCAGAGGTCATTAAAATTATCCAATGCAAAATAACCATACTGACATAGATTATCGACAGTCAGTTCATCATCAAAAACCGGATGACCGGCCTTGGCGATTAAAAACAACTCCTCAGTGGGGGAGAGCATTTCACTGATGATTTTATGCTCTTTAAAATTTTCGTATACCACGGCAAAATCGATTTCACCGTGTTCGATGGCTCGGCTGCAGTCGCTGGATAAGGTTCTAATCTCGAATGTTAAATTTGGAGCTTTTGGTAACACGAATTCATTGATGACTTTATTTATCACGTAGGTAAATTCGTTATAGGCATAGATCTTAAAATGCCCCTTAGCGGTTAGGGGATTGAATTGAGTATGGTTGTGCTGGAGAACCTGATAACCATGTAGAAGTTGCTTAACACAGGGTAAAACCTGTATCGCTTTATCAGTTAATACAAATCCCTGAGCTCGACGAATAAACAGTACGTCTTTAAAGATGTCTCTTAATATACCGAGATGCCGACTTACCGACGAAATACTCATGCCTAATTCGTTGGCGACTAAGCCAGCGTTCAAATGACGGCTCACGGATTCGAATACAATTAAAGAGTGATAATCTAGCCGTTCAATATTCATGTTTGCTACAAAGTAATTCCTTTGTTATTTATTACCATATGATGTGGGTGGCAGCAAACATGGAGTGTCAGATTTGAGTCGTGGCTTGGTTTTTAGACATTTTCTCAACTATATGATGTTTTCAGATATAGAATGATGAACTCGATAACTCATATATGTATACACGCCCATCATAATGGATGTTTACGTCGACAATAATTATATTGCTGGTGACAACCTCGTTCAAGCTGCTGATAACAATCAACAAAAAGGCATTCGTAATGAATACCTTTTTTAAGCAACAGCTGATTATTAACTCTTTAGGATCTCTAAAGGTAGCGCAAGCATATCGTCACCGCTACCGGCAAAGTACCAGATAATGCCGATGAATGAGCCAACGGTGACTAGGTACCATACGGTAGAAAATATCTGCCCGTAGCGATCGAGTGGTAACAAGTGACTTTGGTGCCGGGCTTTCCATTCAAACACTATTTCAGCACTGCCGATAAGCAGTAAGAAGCCTAATAGCGCTAAGCCTAAGGTATAGCTGATATATACACCCACCGCAGCGCCTGCAATACACGCGACTAGCCCCATTACGCTGTTCATTGAAAAGCTGATGCTTTTTAAAATATGTCCACCATCGAGCGGCAAGATTGGCAGCAAATTAAACAGATTGAGCAGGGCGTTAAAAGCGGCCAGTCCGGCAAAAAAGATGTTACCGGTTACCCAGTAGGCAATTAATGCTGCGATAGACATGAGCAGGCCGAAAGTGGGCCCCATTATCGAGATCACCACATCTTGCCAGCGAGTATTAATCTTTTCATCGCTGAGGGCTAAGCCCCCCATAAAAGGGATGAGGTAGATACCTTTGGTTTTCATGCCAAAGTGTTTCATAGCACGGATATGGCCATATTCGTGAAACACTAAGCACGCGATTAACGCGAGTGCAAACTGAAACGAAAATAACCAAGAGTAGGCGGCAACACTGGCGCCCGCGAGAACAACTTTAATCACCTTGGCGCTTTTGAGCAGTTTGAAACCTAGCGACGCTAAACCCACCATACTAAATTGCTTTTTCTCTGCAATGGCGATAGTCGGTACTTGCTGCTCAATGTCTTTGGTGTTGCGTTGGCCACTACTGATGATGTGTTCATCATGTAGAAGACGATAATCGATGACAAAAGGCTGCCAAGTGAGATCGGTCTCTAAGGTGATCTTTAGCGTTTTCTGTTGCGGCGCTTCAAGCGTATCAGTTGCGGTTGGGGCGGCAGTGTTAAGTTCGAAAGTATGGCTTTTAAAGCCTTCATTCTCAGTACTTGCTTGGATCACTGAGACTAAGGTATCGCCCCAAAAGAGTTGTTGCCAACCAGCCATAGATCCCTCTAGGCGAAGAGGTTTTCCAAGGCAGTCAATGTTCAATAATTCCACGTCATATCTCAACGATTTAAAGTAACGTTATTATGCCGTCAAATAGCGTTATCCCCAAGCTACTTCAACATGCTCGTTTCAGAGCTCCCGAAGGGCAAGACGAGAAGCAACATTTTGCTGCGTTCTCTATTGATAATAAATAAATATTGAGTTCCGACGATATGGATGCAAAAGGTAGAGCGAAGCACGACTGAATGGTCTATTTTGTTCCATACAAAATAAGACATTTCCACCTTCCTTGGCGGTCAGATTCAGGAGGTATAATAACGCATGGAGCAGTAGCGAGGATACCAGAGCTGAGATTAACGGCCTTGAACTCCGTCAATTCTTGACATGCTCAATCCTGAGGTCGTTTAGGTATATAAGACAACGGATCCTAGTTTTACTCTGTAGTGAGTTACTTTTTAAGACTGTAGTCGAAGTTAATCTCTTGATTGTCATTGGTGATGCTGCAAGGACCATGCTCTCGTTGAGTGCGGTTAAATGCTCCGCCAATATGGATTTCAATATTAGCAAAAACATGCTTTAAAGCGTCAACTCTATAGTTTTTATAGTAACCCGTTATCTCTTGCTGAATGGCTTCATATTCGAGTTGCTCTTGCAGTTTAGTACTGGCAATTCGACGTTTTTCCTCAAGCATCACTTTGACTTGTTCTACCATCATTTCATCGTCTTGCCACTGAGCTTTGGGTGGCAGATTGCCGAGTTGCCCTTCAATGTTTGAAATGGCCACCATCATAGAGCTAATGCTGTCTTTAAGTTGTACTAAATCTTGCTTGAACTCACTGATATTCATAGCACAGAATATTTCTGTCTTAGTCCCCGCGGTAGCACCAATAGCGACCACCTTTAAGCCTTTATCAACCTCAACTTTTCCGCCAACTAAATCGCCACGACGGCCGGTACTATCGCAGACCGTCAGCTGTTGTTTAGTTTTAGCATGGCTATGAAGCAATTGCTTAGTGACTAAGATATTGCCTATAGCTTCAAGCGTTGAATATTGCACAAACTGAGCGCTGATCTGACCTTGTGCTTTTAGGGTCGTGGAGAGTTCGCCCTCTTTTAATTGCCGGCCTATAACGCCTTTGCTGACGGTAATATCACCTTGGGCAATAAGGGTTGCTGAGTCGACAAATCCCATCACGGTGATATCGCCTGAACTCTTTACCAGCATGCCCTCACCAACGTCGCCAGTAATCAATACGCTGCCTTTAAAGTCGACATGTCCGTAGCCGACATTAACATCTTTTATCTGTAATACATCATCAACCTGCATCCCCTGTTTGTTTTCCACGGGTTGTCCTGCGACTGCAGCGATTAATAAGTTGGCATTGTTATCGCAAAATTTGGTGCCATTGCCTGCAACGAGTTTGAGATCTTTGCCCGGTTTGGCAAGCAGCTTATTACCACAAACATTGTAACCATCGACGCCTGCTGTCGCAGGGTGTTTCAATATAAGTGCATTGCCTGGTTTTACCGTGATCACAGCCCCCAGATTACGCATATCGACACTGCCGTCGCTATTCTCTTGGGGTTGCAATAGGCGTTCTCGGGCGAGTAGTACTTTTCGCTCTAAACGAGCTGACTGTCCTTGTACAGCAGTGCGACCTTGGGCAATGATATTGCTACATTGCTCCCCCGGTTGTAGTGATGAGAATTGCGTTAATGAGAGATCGATTTTTGGCTTGCTAAGGCCGAGCTTTATTTGCTGTAACTTTAAGTTTTGTAAAATATCTTTGAGGGTGACGTCTTGACCGCCGTAGGCTGCGGTTAAGGTCATTGATGCTTGCATTTTGTCTTCTGAGAGCTCAAAACTAATGCTGGCATCTCGGCGCTGTGCAATGGCAAAAAATAGCTCATGTTGACCATCATCTTGGCTACAAAGTTGATTTACTTGAATAACGGCTTTGCTGATGATTTCTTTTAGCGGTAATAGATTGGAAAAACCAGGCAGCGCTAGCAGTCCCATCAAGTCCATTTCAGTAATAGGACCATGGGTGTTAGGGATCAACTTTAACTCGGCTTTTTCGCCGTCCGTGCTTAATTCTATGAGCTCTGGGTGCAGCATGAAGATCCCTATCATTTATTCATTATTATAAAGAGATTGGGGTCGAGTATAACCACATAACACACAGCCATGAAAGTATAAGGCATATAACCTGAGACTAAACTCACAGCTAAGAGGTAACAATGATATTGGTATAAATATTCAACGAGTTAAATATTTATACCATACTTTTATATTTTATTTTAGCGTTTCAAGTTGGAGTAAATTTTGTACCGGCTATTTTCAGCTCCGACGTTAACGCTACCAAATTTTTCAGCAATACAGTCTGAGTAAGGGAGGTGTCGATTAGCGACAATATGGAACATGCCACCTTTCGCTAAATTTTCGGCACTGGCTTTTACAAAATCGATGGCAATAGTGGTGAGACGGTTTAAGCCGTCATGAAAGGGAGGATTGGAGATAATGCCGTCGTAGCTCTTGGTGGTTTGTGCCATACCGTCAGATGCAAATACTTCAGCTTCAAGCCCGTTGGCCTGCAGGGTGAGCTCGCAAGATAGCAACGCCATCGCATTGATATCGACACATTCAAGTTTTAGTTTTGGTTGGGCGGTTAATAATGCCGCGGCAATGACGCCTGCACCGCAACCAAAATCAAGTACGGTTCCGCGCATATTAGGTAAATTATCGAGTAATAACTTAGTGCCTTCATCGAGTTTTTTCTCACTAAATACACCGACCATATTGCAAATAGTCATTTCACCTTGAGGTGTTTGCACTGGGTACTTGCTGCACCAGTCTTGTATTTTTATTTCTGGCGCTTCGCGATCGAGTTCACTGGTAAATACAATACAGTGGCGAGCGTTATCGGCTTTAAAGGCTTTGTCGAAGTAGTCTGGCAGTAGCTTAGGCAGTGACTTTATTCCACCTTTATTCTCGCCAACCACAATCAATTGCCCTTGTAGTTTAAGATGCTTGGCTGCAAGGTTAAATAAGTAAGGTGCTAATGCTTTAGCTTTAGGGAAATACACAATAACGCTATCAAAGCGTTCTTGGTTAGGGAGTTTGTGGCCAAAATACAGCTGTAGATTAGTTGCTGCGTGGGGCTGCATTATAAGGTGGTGATGGAAATCTAAGGCTAAAGCGCTTACGCTTGAGGCACTGTCTAATAATGCTTTAGGTAGAGTATCGCCTTCATAATTGAGTACTAAAACAGAGTGGCCGTTAACTAAATGACTATTTCTAAGAAGGGCTTGCGAAGCATTGGTTAGCATGAGTTTTCAAGGTCTGGTAACAAGTGAGTGTAATTATACCCAAACCACCTAAATATGCACTTTAACTCGCCAATAAAAAGCCACCCATCAAACTTTGAGAGGTGGCTTAAGTACATCGACAACCTGAGTATATTGACGGAAATCAGTTGATTTTTGGCAATAAGCTCATCATTTTTTCAGCAATGTGGGTATTGTCTTGATTGCCTTTGAATAGATCCGCAGCAGGACCCATCGCAAAGACTTGGACGTCAACACCTGTATGACCGCTCGTTGTCCAACCGGTGTAACTGCGAGTATCAATGATTTTTTTAAGGGCGACTTCTAATGTACTTTTTCCCTGCATACGAGCATTTGTTAGTTGCTGTAACTCAGTGCTATTGACGTCGAATCCAAGCTGTTGGTTTACACCAGCTTGCCAATCGTCAGCGGCAATAGCGTGCGTGGCAATGCTAGCAGGGCTCGCACTGATGCCTTTTAGCAGCTTGGTGTCCCATTGATATTCGCCGTTCGCGCCAATAGATAAGCCGCCAGTATTATGATCTGCGGTGACCACTAATAACGTATCTGGGTGTTGACGAATATACTGCTCGACCACTTCAATGGCATTGGCGAAACCTTGCATTTCAGCCATCGCGGTGGCGATATCATTGTTGTGTCCAGCCCAGTCTATCAAGCTACCCTCAACCAGTAACACAAATCCTTTTTCATTTTGAGAAAGCAGATCCAATGATTTTTGCGTTAGCTTGCTCAAGGTATTGGCATCAGTATCATCAATCACCCAAGGCAGTTGCACTTCAGCAAAGAGCCCGAGTACTTTAGGCTGAGTAATACTGTCGAGCTGCGCTAATTCAGTAATGTGTTGGTAACCTTTAGCACTGAACTGGCTTAAAAGAGCTTCAGAGAAGTACTTTTGTCCACCGCCTAAGATCACGTCAGCATCAGATTTAAGCATATCCGCCGCGATGGCTTCATAATTTTTACGGCTTTCGTTATGCGCTAAAAAGGCGGCGGGAGTTGCATGGTTCACTTGAGCTGTTACTGCTACGCCGGTAGACATACCGCGCGCTTTAGCCATCTGCATGATGGTGGTTAAGGGGCGTTTATTGATGTCGACAGCAATTGCGCCATTGTAGCTTTTAAAGCCAGTGGCAAGTGCAGTTGCAGATGCCGCTGAGTCGGTGACATAGCCGCTCTCTCTGGCGGGGTAAGTTGACGCCATACCCACAAGTAAGCGATCAAACACAGTCTGCTCAATCTCTTCGGTATCAGGGTTGTCCTGAAAATAACGATAGGCGCTTGTATAAGCAGGGCCCATGCCGTCGCCGACCATAATAATCATGTTTTTAGGGCGCGATGGCGCCTGATGAATATCGATATTCGCGGTCGCATACAGTGGTAAAACGGCAAGGGCACTAAGGACCCAAGTAAAGGTGTTTCTAAAAGTCATACCGAGTCCTTGAACTGATTATTTGTTGATTCTAGCTTCAATCGAATCCATCAACATGCCAGTGATATCGACATCAAAAGCTGCTTCAATCTCTTTAATACAGGTTGGGCTGGTGACATTTATCTCTGTCAACTTATCGCCGATAACGTCGAGCCCCACAAAGATAAGGCCACGTTTTTTGAGTTCAGGGCCAATCGTGCGCGCAATATGCCAATCAGATTCAGATAGGGGCTGTGCGACGCCGCGACCGCCAGCAGCTAAATTGCCACGGGTTTCGCCTTTTTGTGGAATGCGCGCTAATGAGTAAGGCACTGGCTCACCATCTACCACCAAAATGCGTTTGTCACCGGCGGTAATGTCTGGAATGAATGCTTGTACCATTGCATATTGTTGACCTTCGTGGGTCAGGGTTTCGATAATGACACCTAAGTTTGGATCATCCTTTTTAACTCTGAAAATAGAGCTGCCACCCATGCCGTCGAGCGGTTTAAGAATGATGTCGCCTTTCTCTTTATGGAAAGCACGAATGCGCTGCTCATCACGGGTGACGATGGTTTCAGGAGTAAACTCAGAGAACCAAGCGGTAAATAGTTTCTCATTTGCATCGCGTAAACTTTGCGGCTTATTGACGATAAGTACACCTTGCTCTTCAGCGCGCTCAAGCATATAAGTCGCATAAATAAACTCAGTATCAAACGGCGGATCCTTACGCATTAAAATAACGTCGAGATCGGCCAGCGGTGTATCAATTGCATCTTCTAATTGGTAGAAGTCCTGTGGGTCTTCTTTTACCGTGAGTGCACGCATGGTTGCCATTGCTTGACCATTCACCATGGCTAAGTCGTTCATCTCCATGTAAAACAGCTGATAACCACGGGACTGCGCTGCCATTAACATGGCAAAGCTTGAATCTTTCTTGATGTTTATTTCGCTGATGGGATCCATCACGATACCGAGTTTTATCATGGAGCGTGTTCCTTATTCTGTATTCGTTTTTGCTGTTAACATGAAGCCTGACCAGTATTTTTCTAGTCAAACGCCATTAAACATAGGCAGTGTTGATTGAGATATTGCGACAGTTAATATTAACCAATATCACCAAATTTTAGCTGTAAGGCACTTATTGTCGTGAGTGCTGCGGTTTCGGTGCGTAACACTCTTGGTCCAAGCAGGACATCGGTAAACTTGTGTGTTTCCGTCATGCTAATTTCAGTTGCAGATAAGCCGCCTTCAGGACCAATAACCAGCCTGACTTTATTGTTGGGCAGGCTTAAACCGTTAACACCATGAGATGCTCTAGGGTGTAGATTCAGTTTCAGCGACCTTGTCTCTTCTGCACACCAGTCGATGAGCTGCATGGCTGGGCGAACCTCTGGGATGACACTTCGACCAGATTGCTCGCATGCGCTAACCACAATCTTTTGCCATTGCTGGATCTTCTTTTCTAAACGTTCGCCGCTCAGCTTCACCCCACAGCGTTCTGAGAATAACGGGGTAATAGTATTCACACCAAGTTCGACCGATTTCTGAATGGTAAAATCCATTCTATCACCGCGAGAAATCACCTGACCTAAATGCAGATGAAGTGGCGATTCACTGTCATTGCTTTCACAAGATAAGACCTTCACAGCGACATTTTTCTTACTGGCGCTAACGATTTCAGCCAAATAATTATGGCCATCACCGTTGAATAAACAGACTTGCTCACCCGCAGCCATTCTAAGTACGCGGCCAACATGCCCAGCAGCTTCTTCGTGAAGTGATACCGTTTGCTCAATTGCCAGTGAAGACGCTTGGTAAATTCTTGGAACTCTCATGGTACGGTTTAGCCTTATTCTGCGATGTTTGTTGCTGAGATTAACTGTTTACAATGAGCTTGCACAAAGTTGTTGTGATTACCTTGTACCTTTGCAATTTCTTGATCTCGCTTGCACTCAATAGTATCAACTGGATAGCTTTTATCCCATGCTTTAAATAACTTTAATTGGCTACGGGATATTTTCAAAGAATATGCGCTTTGCATGTAAAGATAAGTTCGCGCTATTTTGCCCCGGGTGTAGCTCGGTGGCTCGACTTTACGCGCTTTAAAATCAACGCTCATTCTGCATTGACCATATTGCACAGGCTGAGCATTCCACTGACTAAATCGATAGTTACTGCGATCACCGTTAACTTCACCCACTGCTGGCACAAGGTTATGTAGGTCGGATTCCATCTTTTTAAACAGTTTATCGTTCTTGCCGCAGTTTTTTCGTCCACCTTGTTGCCAGCATTGACGTTGATGGCCAAACTCCCAAGCGGGAACAACATGTTCCCACTCTATTCTAGCGGCTCTTTTTTGCTGCTTGCGCACTTGATAACCACAGCGGTTAAAATCAGTTTGCCATTTTTTGCCGTTAATTTTAATGTCACAACCACAATAGAAACTGGTAATGGGTAACGACTCTACATAGAGCTTTTTAGCGAGCCTTTTAGCTTGGCTAAAACTGGTGGGGTGTTTTGCTAAGGCAAAGCTCGGTAGCGGCGCGAGCCATATAAGACTAAGCGCTAGTATGAGCACTTTGAATATCGATATTTTCAAACGTAATCCCTAAAATTAATCTCGGTAACGAAACTGATGCTCGTTTGGGCAGATTGTAAGGGAGGCTTGGATTCGGGGCAATGTTGTTAGTGGCTGATGGGCTTAATTTTTAATGGCATCACGCAGGTTTTGGCCACATTTACGGCAACGGTATTGAGTATCACCACGTAGTACTTTGTTGTGACGGCGAATGCTGAGATTGACGCTGCCGCAACCACACAAGTATTCGAAGGTTTTACCCTCAACAGACTGTGTATTAAAACTGTGTGTAGTGCGAGGTTGGCGACTATAAAGCTTGAGCATTAAATGCTGCCATTGCACCCCGTGAGGTTTTACTCTGCCATAAAGTTGGAAGCTTAGTAGGTGACAGATCTCATGTGGTACAACATCGTCGATAAAAGCTTGTTGGTTATCTTGTAGGAGCTGTGGATTAAAACGTAGCTTATTAAGTTGTAAATGAGCGGTGCCCGCACTTTTTCCGCGCAGTTTAAAGTTGATCTCAGGGCGTGGGAATACCTGCCCTAATGTTGCTTCTGCAACCTGATAACAATGTTCCACTTGGGTGGCGATACACTGTTGCAGTGGATCGGCAAAAGGCACTGCCGGATGGTTGGCAGGTTTTGCGGCTAATATCCGCTTGGACTTAAAAGGGTTAAGCGTTTTGAACATTGAATCGGTAACTCACGGCTGATGAGCTCGCAAAGGGCGAGCCCATCAATGTTACCTGAGTGCATAGTGCCACACCAGAAAAGGTTATAGCGTTGTCGCCGCGGCCTCTACCATGGCGGTGACTTGCTCAACAATATCATGCTCGATTTTAACGTCATAAGCGGCTATGCGAGGGGTGTGAATATGACCGACTGGAATAACACTTTTGAACTGCTTTTGTAGCAATATGGCGCGGTAAGATATCTCATTTGATAGATAACCGCCGCCAGAGCCCTCCACTGAGGTTGCACTTTGCAGCTCAGCTAGCGACTTCGCCTGAAACTGGCCTTTTGCTAGAGTGGAAACAGTGTGGTTGTCGTTAACTTTCCATGGGCCAGTAACCGTTTGCATCGCTGCTATAGGTAATGAAAATTCAACAAACTCAGGCCCATTGAGTGTGCCACCATTAAACAGCGGTGCCATAGGGGCTTGTTTGTTTGCGCCTGTCAGTACGTTGAGATTATCGGGAGCTGCTGCGCTGCGATTGAGGCCAGGAAAACGTTCAATATCAAATTCATCGCGGCCCATGCTGACGGTAAAAATCATATCAACACTGTTGTCACGATAAATGGGGGTTAATATGGATTCAATTAATCCTTCGTCAAAGTCGGCAAATCGCACTGGGATCATAACCGTTTCTATTTGGGCTTGTTTGCCATTCACGCTAAAGCGATAGCCATCAAGTGCTAAAGCGACCAGCCCTGACGGATTGCTCTGATCGATATGACGGTCGAGGAAAAAAGGATCGAAGCCTGTGAGCAATATTTTAATCTCGGCATCATCTTTAAACTGAATATCACTTAAGCCACGAGAGGATTTTTCGACAGCCTTGATAAGAATATCTCGTTGCCAAGTTGCCATTTTAAAATCGGGGTCTTGAGTCTTTAATAGGTCACGCATGGCGAGACGGTTCCAATAAAGAGAGCGATCGTCTAAATGACCTGATTGCACATCTCTAACGGCTTGCTGCCATAAGCGTAACCCTTGATGCGCCACCATTTGGGTGATCTTTAGCTCATCAGAGTGTTGGACATATTTTTCAGACAGATTAGTCACGAAAGCTTGATAACGGTTAACCACTTCTGGCATGGCTGCCGTTGCTGCGGGGAGTCGAGCTTCTTCAATATCGACTTTTGCATAGGCGGAAGTTGAGCTTAGACCGATTAATAGCGTAGTCGCCATTAACGCCATGCTAGGTGTTCTCATTGCGATATCCTTTCTTATTATAAGCTGCCTGAGTCACGGGCGAGTTAACGTTAAAAAAACAACATTCAGTGGCTATTAAATTACGGTTTTTAGTATGCCTTAGCGAGAGTTACATTGAAAGCGGTGAGAAAATGATGATTTAAACATCGTTAATATTGCCACTTTTTGGCCACTATTTATCCTGTTATCGCCATAAAGTTCAAGCGTAAAACCGCTATGATAAAAAACATGATGACGCCGCAATGATAATGCTAATGAACGGCCCAAGTAATGACTTAAAACAGGCAAAGGACAGAATAAATGGCTAGGATATTTTTGTTAGGTTTACTGATTGTATTAGCGGCAATAGCGTTAATTGTTGATGCTAATGATGAGATCTCTAACGAAGTATTGTTAGGTTCGGTTGTGGCAGAGCCTGAGTATACTGCTAATTGGGATCCTATATTCAGTGGCAGTGATGTTAACGGCGTATTGGTGTTATTTAACGCTGAAAAACGGCAGTTATTAACCAATAATTTGTTAAGGGCACAAACAGGCTTTATTCCTGCGTCTACCTTCAAAATAGCTAACGGCTTGATCGCGCTAGAATTGGGTGTGGTTACCGATGCCGAGGATCAATACCGTTGGGATAAGCAACCGCGTTCGTTTAATTCATGGAATCAAGACCATAGCTTCTCTAGTGCATTTCAATACTCAGTGGTGCCAATATTTCAGCAGATTGCTCGTGATATCGGTAAGCAGCGAATGTCCAATATGTTAGCTAGCTTAAACTATGGTAATGAATTGATAGGCGGAGGGCTTGATAGGTTTTGGTTAGAGGGCTCGCTTCGAATTAGTGCTATTGAACAAATTCAGTTTCTGCAGCGTTTGCATGGCAATACGTTGCCCTTAAGTGTGCGTTCGCAATCGATAATGAAGCAAGTGATGCTAACAGAATCCGCTGACAGTTATGCCATCTATGCCAAGACAGGTTATGCGAACAATGGCGCAACGGATATTGGCTGGTGGGTGGGTTGGGTAGAGAAAGGTGAAAGCACAGTCTTCTTTGCGCTAAATCTAGATCTTGCCAACATACAACAAGCTCACCTTAGGCAAAAGCTAGTGAAACAGATCCTGCAATTTGAGCAGGTCATCTAAATCAATTTAAACTAAAGCTAGACCATCAAAGATTGTAATGACTCTTGGCTGGTAAAACGTTTATGGAAAAAATCTAGAAAAACGCTGATATTGGTCGCCAGCTGACGACGACTGGAATAGACGCCATACACTTTAAAGGCTTCCATTGGCCACTCTTGTAAAATAGGGACCAGTGAGCCGCTGGCTAATTCGTTTTTACAGACGGAATTGGAGAGCATTGCGATACCAAAGTCATCCATGACTAACTGCTTAACCATCACTGCACTATTAACCCTGACCTTACGCTTAAAGTTGACCATGGTTTTTCTGGCGCCTTTACCCAGTGGCCAAATTGGGGCTGAGCGAGAGGTCCCTAGTAATATGCCACTATGAGCGGCTAACTCTTGCGGGTTAGCTGGAGTACCGTGAATTTTTAAATAGTTAGGGCTTGCCACCAATATGGGTTGGCGTTCAAATAACAGTCTGGCGACTAAATCGGACGATTGTAATGGGCCATATTTAATCGCGATATCGTAGCCTTCACCCACCAAACCAATATCGTTATCAGTAAATTGCACGTCAAGCTCTACGTTAGGATAGAGTCGCATAAAACCGCTGCATAATGTCGCAATGAGTTCTTGGCTGAAAGACACAGGAATAGCAACGCGCAACGATCCCGAAACATCATTGTGAGTGTTTTCGACAGTCGCTTTGGCAGCTTCTATTTCATCGCTTATACTGGTGCAATGCTGATAAAAAAGCGCGCCAACTTGAGTTAAGCTCAAATTGCGGGTATCTCGCTGTAAAAGCCGAACCCCTAGCTGCTCTTCAAGCTGGGCAACCTTACGACTAATGGTTGATTTTGGCATGCCTATTTCGCGGGCGGCTTGAGAGAACCCTTTAGCTCTAACTACCGCTGCAAACAGCATCATACCGTTTAAATCTGGCATGTTATCTTCACTGTCTCAAAAATGGAACAAAGCGTCTAGTGCAGTTTAATAGCATTTGACCTGATAACAAAGTTATATTTACGGGCTAAAAATTTCAGAGGCTAAACGCAGAGGATCTTTCGATGACCAGCAAAAATCAGCCCGTTAACATGACTCAAGCCCAAAGTGCAGATCCGCTTTTTCTAAAAGCAGAGCATTTGGCAAAAGACTTTTCTTTGTTTCCTGAGCACAGTAAACAGACATTATCTGAGGAGATAAAAGGCCTTCTCGGTGACGATACCATTCAAGCCAATCTAAAAGATTTGGCTGGATTAGACGTCGATGGTTATGTCACTAAGGTGATCCAACCGACGCAAGATAAAAACCGCCCTGGTGCTAAACGCATGATTGCGGATCTTAAAGGTAAGCTTATTACCGAAACTCACAGCGGCCCTTTTTATAGTGCAGAGATTGAACTGAATTTTGGATCTCGTACTCGCCGTATCGGTTTTATTGCACAAGAGCGTACAACGGCTAACGGCGCGTGGATGCCTGAACATCACTTAGCGTGTTGTAAAGCGATTCGTCATTTTGCCGAATTGTCTATGCCTATTATCTACCTTATCGACACTCCAGGTGCTGATGCAGGTGAAATCGCTAACAGCCAAAACCAAGCTCACTCAATCTCTAAAGCGATTGCAGAGAGTGCCAATGTTGACGTACCTACAGTCGGTATCGTGATTGGTGCTGGTTACTCTGGTGGTGCTATTCCACTGGCTGCTGCAAACATTCTATTGTCACTGCGTGACGGTATCTTCAACACGATTCAGCCACAAGGCCTACAAAGCATTGCGCGCAAGTACAACTTGTCTTGGCAGGAATGTGCAAAATCTGTGGGTGTTTCGCCAGAAGAGCTGTACACATCGGGTTGTATCGACGGTATCGTCGATTTCTCGCCATCAGACAAAGATGAGCGCCAACATAACCTACGCCGTGCGATTATCAGCAGTGTTGAAGCTGTTGAAAAAGCCGCTGTGCAGTTTGTTCGCGAGTCTGATGATTTACGTGAACACTATGACCGCAGTCTAGCGCGCTTTTTAGACCCTTCTAAAAACTTAGCAGCACTAGAGGTCAATGCAGAGCTTGCGGTTGCTGACAACCCAACGATGCACTTAAACCTGTTTGGTAGCACTTACCGTTACCTGCGATACTTAACACTGCGTAGCCGTATCCATTCTATCTCGCAAGAGCAGTATGGTCGTCTATCTAAAGTCAGTGTGCCTGAAGGTGACTTGTTAGCGCGTATTCAACAAGAACAGGACAAAGTTTTCCAATCTTGGTTATCTAACCCAGATAAGCTGGTTTATGACGAAGAGTTGAATAAGCTTTGGGGTAACTTCATCGCCAAGCGTGATGATGTATCTACCGAACGTAATATGCTAACGCGTTTGATTTTGGGTGAACCAAAAGAGAACTATAAGAAAGCGCGTAAAGCCCTTATCTTTAACATCAGTTGGTCGCTCTTTCACCGCTGGAAAGGTAATGCTGAAAACAACTTCAAAGGGCTTATTAGCTACCTTGAGACATTACCACCTGAAGTCACTCAAGCAGATTGGCCTGAGCTAAATCAACTAACTGTTCTCGATGTTATTATCCATGATGAGTTGCGCGAAGACTTTATCTGGCAATGCCACAATATTCTGGTATTCAACGCACTGTATGACAACGTTGTGGGTAACTTAGCATCAATCGCGAAAGAAGCGATGATGTCTAAGAGCTTGTCTCGTAGTTCAGTTGATAACTTGCTACATGATTCAATTGATAGAGCATTGTCTACACAAGATGTGGCTAACGATAAGAGCAAGTTCTACAAGTGGCTTAAGTATTTTATGTCGCAATCAAACCGCGCAGAACTGTTGACTCGCACAGAGCAGTGGAAGAGCGTTGGTTTCCCACAATTGAACGACAGTCTGTTTGTTATATTAACTTACTTCTTCGAGCGTTTACTCCCAGAGTATTTCGACAGTGAAGAAGAAAACAATGAATACACTGGCGCCATTAACCCTGTACGTATCGGTCGTCGTAAAGACTTCTGGAACCGTTTGACCATGGGTTACCAAGATCTACTGATCCAAAAAGTACTTCGCGATGAAAAGCGCGCAGGAAAAATGGGTTGGGAGGCGATTGTTGCTAAGTTCTTCACTCAATTTGAAGAGATCAACGGTGATAAAATTTCGGCTAACCTGCTTAATTTCCCTGGTTTCCGTCTCTCTATTGAAGATGCACTCGATAAAGGTATTCGCCCTTGTGGTTTGATTACCGGCCTTGCTGATTTCGAAAGAGATGGCAAGCCAATGCGCGTCGGTGTTGCGGTATCAAACACGGCATTCCAAGCGGGTGCATTCGATATGGCTGCCGCTGAAAAATTCAGCGCGTTATTAATTGAATGTGCTAAGCGTAAGTTACCGGTTATCTGTTTTATCAGCTCTGGCGGTATGCAGACCAAAGAAGGTGCAGCAGCACTATTCTCAATGGCTGTTGTTAACGACCGTATCACTCGCTTTATTCGTGACAATGAGTTGCCAGTATTGATGTTTGGTTATGGTGACTGTACCGGTGGCGCACAGGCAAGTTTCGTGACGCATCCTCTGGTGCAAACTTATTATTTGTCTGGCACCAACATGCCGTTTGCGGGTCAAATGGTTGTGCCTGCATACTTACCTTCGACGGCGACACTGTCTAACTACTTGTCGAAAGTCCCTGGCGCGATGAATGCCCTCGTTGAAAACCCATTCACCACCACGTTGGATGACCAGCTAAGCAGCATCGACCCATTGATGCCGAAGCCGACGGGTAATATTAGCACCATCATTGGTAATGCCCTGTCGACGCTTGTACCTGAAATGTCTGTTGAAGATGAAGAGATTGTTCAGAACGATCCTCGCGCACTCATGAAGCCAATCAATAAAGTATTGATTCATGCTCGTGGTTGTACCGCGGTTAAGCTTATTCGTAAAGCACACGACAACAAGATTGATGTCGTGTTGGTTGCATCAGACCCTGATATGACATCAGTGCCTGCTGACATGTTAAAAGCGAACGACAAGCTAGTTTGTATTGGTGGTAACACCTCTGATGAAAGTTACCTCAATGCTTATTCAGTGTTGAAAGTGGCTGAATACGAAAATGTTGATGCATTGCACCCTGGTATCGGTTTCTTATCAGAAAGCCCGCAGTTTGCAGCCCTTTGTGTTAACAATGGCGTTAACTTTGTCGGCCCGAGTGTTCACAGCATGACGACCATGGGTAACAAGTCGAATGCGATTAAAACTTCGCAAGACCAAAACGTACCTGTCGTTCCTGGTAGCCACGGTATTTTGACCAATGCAGAGCAAGCGGTAAACGTTGCCACTGAAATTGGTTACCCAGTATTGCTTAAAGCAGTACAAGGTGGTGGCGGTAAAGGCATTCAGGTTGTAGAACGTCCTGAAGACATGATTGAATTTTTCCAAAAAACTTCTACCGAAGCCGCTGCGGCCTTTGGTAACGGTGATCTTTACCTAGAGAAATACGTAACTTCACTACGTCACATCGAAGTGCAATTGCTGCGTGACCAGTTTGGTAACACTAAAGTACTTGGCTTACGTGATTGCTCTGTACAGCGTAACAACCAGAAAGTGGTTGAAGAATCAGGTTCAACAATGTTGCCTGAGGAGCTAAAACAGCGAGTACTGGAATATACGCGTTTATTAGGTGATGCAACCGATTATATGGGGGCGGGTACGGTAGAGTTCATCTATAACTTAGACGCAAATGAAGTCTACTTTATGGAGATGAATACCCGTCTGCAAGTAGAGCATCCAGTAACAGAAGCAACATCAGGCATCGATATTGTCAGTGCCGGTTTTGATATTGCAGCAGGGCGCTCTATTGCAGATTTAGAGCCACAAAGCATCGGTTATGCGATGGAAGTGCGTGTCACGGCTGAGAAAGCAGCGCTTGATAGCAATGGTATATTGCAGCTAATACCAAACCCAGGTTTGATTAGCGAATACAAGATGCCAGAGCGTGATGATATTGAAATCATCTCTATCGCGGGTGAAGGTAAAGAAGTATCACCTTACTACGATAGCTTGATTGCACAGATCATCTGTCGTGGTGAAAGCCGTGAAGATGTCATTAACAAGCTTCATGACTACCTTGCAAACGAAGTTGTTATCAAGGGCATTGCGACTAACATTCCATTGTTAACTCGCATCCTTAAAGATGGCACCTTCAATGAAGGCGTTTATGATACCAACTACCTGCCACGCTTTATGGCTGAGCTTGATATTCCTGAGCTTATCGCCGAGATGGAAGCAGCTGCAGAAACCGTCGGTGTTGATACTGAATCACTACGTGTTGGCGAAAGTAATGAACTTAAGGTGATGGCGCAAGGTGCAGGTATCTTCTATACCTCTCCAGCACCTGGTGAAGCAGACTTCGTTAAAGAAGGCGACATAGTTACAGTGGATCAGACTTTAGCGCTTACAGAAGCAATGAAGATGTTCTCGCAACTAACACTCGCAGGCTTTAACCGTAAGAACGCTGTGTTGTACCCTGAAGATAAGCAATACCGTATCGAGCGCATTCTTAACAGTAACGCTCAGCAGGTTTCACAGGGTGAATTACTGTTTGTAGTATCGCCAGTCGCGTAGATATTGAATGTAAATAACGCACTGATCTTAGTGCGTTGTTTTAGCATTTAAAAACCGTTTGAATACCCACTTTAATGTGGGTATTTTTTTACCTTATTTTTACGGATAGTCAGTCGATAGTACTAATAAGCTTGTGTTTAACAAACGATGACAGTAGTTTCAATGATTGAATCATAAGCATAAGGGCTCAATTGATGAGGGGCTGAATGGCTGACCTCATCAGTATTACGATTAATGAACCAAGCTAAGACTGAACAAGCCAAGCTGCAAAAAATGCTTAGCACTCTGGAACAAGAAAATAATCAGCTTAGAGATGATCAGGCTGAGCTTGTTCGACAAAATGCTGTATTGCAAGAAAAGCTAAATGCGGCGTTAGATGGCACAGGTTTGTGTTTATGGGAACAACATATTCCGTCAGGTAACCTCACGATGTTCAATATGGAATGGGGGTCGTTATTGGGGTATACCATCGATGAACTTGCCGCTCATGTCGACAGTTGGAAGGGTAACTTGCACCCAGAAGATCGTGATTGGGTTGTCGCCAACTTTGACGACCATGTTAAAGGCAAGACAGACTCCTACCAAGTGACTCACCGAATGTTACATAAGGATGGCAGCGTTAGTTGGGTGTCAGATCGCGGCCGAATTGTTGAATTTGATGAACATGGTCATCCGATTAGGATTATGGGAACTCATATCGATATCACCCAAGAGAAGCGTTATGAAATGGGTTTAGCTGAACTGGCACACAAAGACCCTCTAACCGGTTTATTGAACCGTAAAGCGTTAATGGAGGCTTTTGAACAGTCAAAATTACAACAGGGTGCAGGTGGCGCGCTACTGTTTATCGATCTGGATGACTTTAAAGCCAATAATGACCACTATGGTCACAAGTTTGGTGACAGCTTGTTGATCCGTATTGCTAATATTTTAACTTCATATCTAGGGCAGACAACCGATATTGCGCGCTTAGGAGGCGATGAGTTTGTGGTGCTATACCCATCAAAAGCCAGTGTACAATTAGAAACAGTGGCGAATGCAATGCTGCAGTTATTTGCACAGCCCTTAAATATCGAAAATCACAGTATTAAGGTTGGCTTGAGTATCGGCATTGCCGTTTTTGGTAAAAACGAGCTGTTTAGCGATGTATATGAACAAGCTGACAAGGCTATGTATCAAGTGAAACGTCAGGGGAAAAACTGTTTCCTATTATGCTCCTAACGTTCCCGTAAAACCTATCGAGTATGTTTTGCAGTCAATGCTAATGCTCCATTGCCCCATTGACTTAATACGGCGCTAACATCACCAATACTGTTCTCAATCACCACAATTTTTTCATTTTTAACTATTTTTACTGGTCCAGTGAATCCTGCGGGGGCATAAGGGATAAGTACCGTAGAATATCTGTCATCCTGCTCAATAAGATAAGCAAATTGTTGGCTACCATCGTTGTTGCAAAGCAATGCTGCTCGAAAGCCGCTATCGTTCTGTCCGTGGGCTTCTGTGGAGCTATTATCACGAAAAATGCCCTTCGCTATTTGTTTTATTGAGCGATAAAGGGTTAAGCGACCTATAGTATTACGCTCAATGCAGGTAAATAGATTAGTCATAAAAGTCGATCTTAAAAAAAGGCCAAAAATAAATGAGGTCAGGCCTAATGCAAGTAGTGCTAACACTAATGGATCAACGTCTGATCTCATGCTCGAATTCGGTAAAAGTTGCACTAAAGGATCTGACAGGCCGATCAAAAGATCAATTAACTCATCTGCCATGAGAGATAGCAGTAACAAAGGAAAGACCACAAGAAACCCTCCCAAGATACTGGTTTTAAATAAATTAATTAGTTTTGTCATATCTAGCTCCGCAATTTCTTGTTAGACAGAATTTGTCAATGCGGTGATGATAACGAATGCACCGAATCGCTACACGTTACTAGCTATTCGATCTGCCAATGGTTTGCTTTAGTTTGCACTTAACTCTTTGCTTAGTTTTAAAAAAGTTGATGCGGCAGGTGTCAGGGGTAAATTTTTCCGCCAAATAAGTGCTAAATCCCATGTTAGTTGCGGCGAGAGAGTTTTATAAATAAGGTTTTCTGAATTAACTTTCTGGCAGATAGGTTTAGGCAAAATAGCCACGCCCATCTTGGCTTCAACCATGGCGGCAATAAAGTCCCACTGGCCACTTTGAGCGGCAATGTTAAGATCGACATTGGCAGCGCGACTTAATCGATAAATAAGCTTTGTCAGTGAAAAATCATCGTTGTATAAGATGAATGGGTAAGGCGCTAGATCTTGCCAGCTAATACTCTCATTTTTAGCTAGTAAGTGATCTTTTGGCATGCAAGCAAGCAAGGGGTAACCCTTAAGATCTAAGCTGTTAAACTCCTGAGCATGTGTTGTCGGTAATGCGGTAAAGGTCAAATCTAAACTGTCATTTAACAGCGCCTGCTCTGCACCAAAGCCGCCGAGTTCTTGAATACTGAGTTCAATTCCGGGATATTTCTGTCGAAAATGAGCGACTAATTCGATGATCATTTCGCCCATCATTGGGCATACTCCAAGCCTAAGTTGGCCTGTTTGTAATCCATTTAAGTTATTGAGATCTTCCCTAAGTCGGTGCCATTGGCCCACTATTTGTTGCGCAGTGCACACTAAAGCTCTGCCTGCTTCGGTGGCAATCACCTTTTGATTATTTCGGATCAGTAAAGGCTGGCCGAGATTATCTTCAAGGCGTTGGATCATCTTCGTTAAGGTAGGTTGAGTGAGATGAAGCTTCTCTGCTGCCCGAGTATAATTGCCCACTTCGACTAGGGTTAGGAAGCAGTGTAAACTTTTTATTTGGATGTTCATGCTTATTTGGAATCTAGTTGATGGCTATTATTCATTTTACTAATAGTCTGAACCAGATTACTTTGACCTAAAGCACATATCCAACCAATTATCCCAGTTTTGAGAGGTCGTCAACATGAAGTCATACCAAGGTTTATTCGCCCAAGCACTATATTTAGCAGCAATGCCACTTGAGCAAGATTGTGCACAAAAGAAACAAGCTGATACTAATGAGCAGAAATGTTCAGTTGAAGAGCCTAGTAAAGAAACATTGTAAGTGCTTTACGAGTATCGAACGGCTTATTTCCAACCAAATATCCAACAGCTTTCGTCGGTTAGCTCGCGCCAATTAATGTCATATTGAGTGCGGGTTAATACCGCTTCAATTTGGCAGCGTTCCACATCTCCCATTTCATCAAATTCCATTTTAGTGACCATAAAGTGCTTCTGTTTCTGCATCGGCTTTAGTGCGGTCCACTTACTTTGCAGCAGTTTTTTAGGATTTATTTTATTCATAAAAATTAATACGTAAAGCGGCTCTTGATCGATCAACACCGAAGTATTATTAATGGCGTTGTTGGTGACGTTGTTGGTGACGTTGTTGGTGACGTTGTTGGTGACGTTGTTGGTGACGTTGTTGGCGAGATTAGCGGGGAACCTACCGCATTAGATGCGACAGGCTCGATTGCGGAATATATTAGTTCAGTAATTCGTGGTTTTCGGGAAGTTGACGGCTGATCCACAGCACTAATTTGTGTTTCATATTTGGACCATCTTCTTTGTCTTTTGACAAAGCTTGAATCAAGTTGTCTTTTACTAATAATCGGTAAATACATTCCACTTTGTCTTTGGGGGAAATACCTTGACCAAAGTCGGCAAAGCCTCTTTTCTTGGCGTAACCTACTCCGATTTCCATCGCGAGCTTAAGTAGCTGTACATCATGTTTACCAGACTTCATATAAGCGCTTCTTCTTTCGATTGATATAACTCTAACGTTACCTGAATCTAGAGCGAAGGCAAGAGACATTACGCTGAATAAGGCTGTTTAATAAATTGAAATCAGCAGCTATTGTCATTGAACAGAATCATGTTCTGGCTATTTATACTATCGCCTATATAGCGCGGTGATTAGGCAAATGCTTATTATTCAATGTACTTTTCTACAAAGAGTCTAGTACTTCCTCTTCGACCGATTATTGAACATCAACATCTTGATGAACAGTTAACTAGAATTATCATGTATCGTCGTAGACGCACTTACTTATGGATCAATCTCTGTCCTTTGAGTGACCACTTTAGCATGAGCGGTCCGGCGATGGTCGTGACGACGATAACCATGACTAATTCGGTGAATAACTTAGGTGAAATGATGCTGGCTTGGCGGCCCATTTCAGCAAACACTAGACCTACTTCACCGCGAGGAACCATCGCACAGCCAATGATGAGTTTTCTTCGCCATGATCCCTTTGCTGTTAGACCGGCTGCGAGTTTAGTCAAGATGGCGATCAGTGCCAGCCAAAGTAGTAGCAGTAAGCCTGTTGTAGTGAGTTCTAACTGGCTTAGATCAACGGTAATGCCAACATAAACAAAAAATATCGGTGCGAAAATATCGATGAGTGGTTTGGTCGACTTTTCCAGTTGATGAGTAAAATGAAAAGGATTGCGTAGGTAACGGTTTATCGGCGAAATAAACTGCTTAGATAATGCCATTCCAACGGCAAAGCCACCTAATAGTGCGGGCGCACCGAATAAGTGAGCTAACCATGCAAATAAACAGATTAGAGTGATCACGATAAAAACAGCGTAACCGGATTGGTTAAACTGAGGCTGAAGGCCGCGTGCTAGATAAATCAATACGCGCGCAAAGGGTGGAGCGATAAGTAAAAACCCAATAACTTTAATGGTTAATATGAGTATCGAACCGACACTTAAACTGCCTGAATCATGAAAATTCAATAATATGCTCAGTAATATTACCCCAGCGATATCATCTATTACGGCAGCGCCCAAGATCACTTGGCCCTCAATCGTTTGTGTTTGTTTTGCTTGAGCCATCACTCGTATTGATATTCCAATGCTGGTGGCCGTTAGGGCACAGCCGAAGAATAGCGCAGTAAATGAGGGTAAATTAAGCCAGTATGCAGCGGCAGTACTGGCGACCACAGCAGGAACTAAAATACCGCTTAATGCTACCCAGGTTGAGTGTCCACGAGCATGATATAGACGCTTAATGGAAGTATCACAGCCGATATCAAATAGCAGTAAAATCACCCCTAATTCAGCCAGAACCGACAGAGTATTATGCGGAGTAACCCAACCCAGAATCGAAGGGCCAATCAGCAGTCCCGCCATAATCTCCCCCACGACGGCGGGGGAGCCTAATCGACGAGCAAGCTCCCCTAGCAAGCGGCCAAAAAGTAGAATAAGAAAAATGGAAATGACAAAGCTATCTATTGCCACTGTTGCCCCCTTATTTGGTTAATAACAGCGCTTTGATCTTGATCATGTATATGCGTCATCCTGAGGCGAGGACGCATATGCTTGTCTAAGCTAGAGTAAGGTAATAATGGCAGGAGTAAACCATGGACAAGGTGTTTATTATTTCGCAAAGAGAGGAATCTCATACCGATGCTATTGCGACGGGAATAGAGTTGGCAAACGCATTGGGTAAACGTGCAGAAATTTTTGCTTATAGCTTTGAATATTTCGGCAGCGCAGAGTATTACAACCCTCGCTTTGCAGCAGTAGCGCATAAGAATATGATGAAGCAGCGAGAGGCGAAAGTGGAAGGCGAACTGGAAAAATTGCAGGCAGAAGATGTCCCCGTCCATAGCGTATGGAGCAAAGATCTGTCTGAACATGCCTGTTATCATTCTATTCGTCATGGTTTCGATCTCATGGTAAAAGCGGTACATCATGCGGATCACTATCTACCTGTTGATTGGAATTTGATCCGTAATGTCAAAATTCCGTTAATGTTACTGACAGATAACCCTTTGCATAGGGGCAATGCCGTCATGATGGCAGTCGATCTGGGTAGTGATAAGCCTATTAAAAAACAACTTAATCAATTGGTTATTAAGCATGGTAAGGCACTAGCCAAAGCTAAGGGCAGTAAACTACATCTAGCCTTTGTCATTAGAGTGCCTAAGTTGATCCGCGATATGGACTTGATCAATACCAACACATTAGTCAAAGAGGCTTATCAAAAATATCAACATCAATTAGCTAAACTAGATCTCGATCCTGACTGCATTCACATTACTGTTGGCGAACCTGATCTTTGCCTTTATGAGCTTGCCTGCCGTTTTAAGGTGCGAGACTTAGTGCTTGGAGCATGTCAGCGTCGCGGTATTTTTGGCTATGTTATTGGCAACATGGCTGAGTCCATTATCAGCCGTGTGCGCAGCAACGTGTTGGTTATTCCGGCCGACGATCAGCTATTGGGATTACCAAGTTCGGATGATGTTTAATACGCCAGTACCTTTTATGTACCTCGTCCACAATAAAGAGCACTGAAGCTGTGGCGAGTAAGATCAACCAGTGACCTAAACTGATGGGACTAAGCTGGAGTGCATCATTTAGTCCAGGGGTATACATGGCGCCAATATGGATCCCTTGGGCCACAAGGATGCCGATAAGCAGGATAGGGTTACTAAACAAAGAGATCTGCAGTAGCGACCTGTGTTCAGAACGGCTATTGAGCGCGTGTACATTTTCAAATAACACCATCAACATAAGCGTGAGGTTGCGAGCTTCCACTTCATCAGCGCCCATGTTTAGCGATATAGCAAATAAACCAAATGCTACCAAGCCCATTGTGAGTGCACTGGTCACAACTCTTTCGAGCATTAAACGATCGAAAATGGGCTCCTTTGGTGATCGTGGCGGTTGAGATAGCTCCTTACCTTCAGCGGGCTCGAAGGCGAGTGCGACATCCTGCACCCCATTAGTGACGATATTCAGCCAGAGGATCTGCAGTGGGAAAAGCGGGATCGGTAGTGCAAATAACACACTGAGAATAAAAAGGAAGATCTCTGCTGCACCAGTACTGATGAGCAAATAAATCACCTTGCGAATATTGTTATAGACGATACGCCCTTCGATGATCCCTTTTACAATCGAACTAAACTTATCATCGGTGAGGACCAATGCGGCGCTTTCTCTGGCAACATCGGTTCCCCTGAGCCCCATGGCAATACCGACATGAGCGTGTTTGAGGGCCGGTGCATCATTGACGCCATCTCCGGTCATAGCGACAAACTCTCCCTGCCTGATAAGCGATTGAGTGATCTCCATCTTTTGTTTAGGCTTAACTCTAGCAAACACCCTGTGACTAGAGACTAGTTGATCAAATTCACTTTCACCCTGATGCATTGCTTTTTCCAGAGCCAGACCTGTTATCGCACTATCATCCTTTGTGGCAATATTAAGCTGTTGTGCCAGCGTTAGCGCGGTAGCAGGGTGGTCACCGGTGATCATAGCGACCTTGATTTGTGCTTCTCGGCAGGAGGCGATCGCACTTATGGCATCGGGTCTAAGGGGGTCACTCATGGCAACAAGCCCGAGAAATTCGAGATCATTGAAATGACTATCTACGGGGTTGCCTAAGCCGCGAGCTAATGCGAGTACCCGGTAGCCGTGCATAGCCATCGAATGCGTTTGCCTGAGAATGATTTGCTGCTGTTCTGAGCTAAGCAAACACATAGGGATAAGTTTTTCTACCGCACCTTTGACTGAGATTGATGGGCCTAGCTCGCTATCATCAATGCTGGCACTGAAGCCTTTTTCTGATTCATAGGGAAAAAGGGTCAGCCGTTTCTGCCGCAGCGTGGTAGAGGGCAGTTTGAGTTTGTGACCTAATATGAGGAAAGCCAAATCAACACCATCGCCATCAGCGTGCAACTCATTTTTTTCAAATACCAGATGCGCTTCATTGGCGAGCACTCCCGCAGTGGCTAACTGTTTGAGTGCGGGGTCTAGCGTTAAGTCAGCAGGGGACTTGTTATCCTTAGATTGGACAATACCTGTCGGGCTCAATCCCTCTCCCGTCACCTGATATCTCTGCCCGTTCGCAAGCCATATTTGCCCAATCGTCATCTCATTGACCGTTAATGTGCCGGTCTTATCTGAGGCGATAAAGGTACAGGAACCTAGCGTTTCCACCGCCACCAATTTGCGGACGATTACGTTGGCTTTTGCCATTCGTTTCATGCCGATAGCGAGAGCGACAGTGATCGCTGCGGGTAACCCTTCTGGGATCGCAGATACGGCCAATGCCACGCCGAGTAAAAACACATCAGAGAGGGCGGCACCCCGCATTAAGGTCAGGCCAAATATGAGCGCAATAATAATGATGATGGCTATCGCGATGCGCAGTGTGAACTGATCGATTCGTTGCATCAGTGGCGGCTTAGTATTGCCGCCCTGGTGGACTAAGTCGGCGATCTGTCCAATCTGAGTGTGGGTTCCTGTTGCGAAGACTTCTCCCTCGGCTCGGCCATGGGTGACTAAGGTGCCGGCAAAAGCCTGCTTCTTATTACTGACAGAAGCGGATTCACCGGTGAGAGCCGACTCATCGACCTGAAATTGACTGGATTGTTTAAGATGGATGTCAGCACCGATACGGTCACCGCCATTGAGGATAACCCAATCACCAGGCACCAAGCTTTTACTGTCAACGAGTACCGGATGGCCATCTCGGAGTACTCTACTTTGCTGCGGCACCATATGCGCTAATGAATCGGCTGCTTGTTGTGCTGAGTATTCTTGAATGGCGCCAATGAGCGCGTTAAGCAGTAATACTACCGAGATAAAGAACGCATTAATAAGCTGGCCAAGCAGTAAGCAAACAATAACCGCCACCAATAACACATAAATGAATGCGCTACGAAACTGGACCATAAACAGTCGAAAGAAACTATTTTTTGGCGGTTTAGGCAAACTATTTTCACCATACTGCCTCAATAGCATTATCGCCTGCTTGCTCGTTAACCCCGGAATGACCACATCTCCTCTCACTATTCAGTTTTGTGTTGTCAGTTGATCTATAGTCAATAATGATAGAGCAAGGCAGTTAATTTGGATGTTAATTGACCAGTATCAAGGCTTGATAGGGCTTTTGTGTCTAGAGCTGGATTAAGTCCACAAAATAACAGCTGTTAGAAATTTACTGCTTAATTTTATGGGGTTGGGAGGTGATCGTTAAAGATAAATTTAACCGATAAAAAAACCACCTCATTTGAGGTGGTTTTTAATTTTCAAGCTCAGTAAATAGCTTACTAACTTAGTTGTTTGAGAATGTGTTCTCAACCAATTCGGTCTTGTTCTCAGCTTGCGGTGTGTGACACTGAGTACAGTTGTAGTAATGATCGTTCAGTTTGGCATCGGCAAGCAAATGCGACGGATCGATCTGGGTCGCTTTCATGCGTTTTGCTTTTGCTGGACTATGACAACTCATACAGCCGTTTTTCTTCAGTGTAATTGGGTATCCCGCTTTGTGTGGGATCATCGGTGGTTGATGTACAAAAGTACGTTCAATCGACTTACCACGTTTGGGATACGTTGCAGCAGGGTCTGCTGCCCGAATCTCGGTGATTGCAGACTGTCCAAGTGAATTGATGTTAACAGGCTCTGCTGGCGTATTTGCTTGCTGGCCTGAACATGCGCTGAGCGCCATCACTAACGCAGCTGCAGTCAATAATTTTTTCATTAGTTTATCTCCGCTTATGGGTTAGTTATGCTTTAGTCACTTTAACTGGACACTTCTTGAAATCTGTCTCTTTTGACAGAGGATCTGTCGCGTCGAGTAACAGTTTGTTGACCAATTGGCGCGCATCGAAGAACGGCATAAATGCCACGCCTCTTGGCGGCTTGTTACGGCCTTTAGTTTCTACTCTTGTCTTAACTTCACCACGAGGCGAGGCTACAATCACTTCGTCACCGCGTTTTACGCCACGTGCTTTAGCATCTTCTGGATGCATGAAAATTTGTGCATCTGGGTAAGCGCGATATAGCTCAGGTACACGGGCTGTCATTGAACCAGTATGCCAATGCTCTAGAACTCGACCGGTTGATAACCAGATATCGTACTCTTCGTTTGGTTCTTCCGCAGCAGGCTCATAGGGTAGTGCAAAGATAACCGCTTTACCGTCTGGCTTACCGTAGAAGTTAAAGCCTTCACCTGGTTTAACATACGGATCGCTGCCTTCAACGAAGCGACGTAGCGTCTCTTTACCATTAACGACAGGCCAACGTGCACCGCGGTTTTCATGGTAAGTATCGAAATCGGCTAGATCGTGACCATGACCACGTCCAAACTGGGCGTACTCTTCGAATAGACCTTTTTGAACGTAATAACCAAAGGCGTCAGACTCATCATTAAGATCCGCTTTACACTCATCAGCTGGGAACTTATCGACAACACCGTTGGCAAATAACACCTCATAAAGCGTCTTGTCAGCGTATTCTGGTTTCTTAGCAATAAGTTCAGCAGGCCAAACTTCAGACACTTTGAAGCGCTTAGAGAACTCCATTAGCTGCCATAAGTCAGACTTAGCGCCTTCTGGTGGTTTAACTTGTTGATGCCACATGTGAGTACGACGTTCAGCGTTACCGTAAGCACCTTCTTTCTCAACCCACATCGCGGTAGGTAGAATCAAGTCAGCAGCCATCGCGGTAACGGTTGGGTAGGGATCTGACACTACAATAAAGTTTTCTGGATTACGGAACCCTGGGTAGATCTCTTCATTGATGTTTGCGCCGGCTTGCATGTTGTTGGTACACATATTCCAATAACAGTTCAGCTTGCCATCTTTAAGCATACGCGTTTGTAATACCGCGTGGTAACCGGGCTTTGGCGGAATCGTGCCTTCAGGTAGCTGCCATAGATCTTCGGTGATCTTACGGTGCTTAGGATTCTTAACGACCATGTCTGCTGGCAGACGGTGTGAGAATGTACCCACTTCACGCGCAGTACCACAGGCTGATGGTTGACCGGTTAGTGAGAATGGGCTGTTACCAGGAGTGGCAATCTTACCTGTTAGTAAGTGGATGTTATAGAGCATGTTGTTAGCCCAAACACCACGAACGTGTTGGTTAATTCCCATGGTCCACAAGCTCATTACTTTCACTTTTGGATCGGCATAAGCCTTAGCCATTAATTCAAGTTTTTCTGGCTCTACACCACTCATTTCAGCAGCGTATTCAAGCGTATAAGTGCTAACGAATTTAGCGTATTCGTCGAAGCTAATCGGCGCTGACTTACCGTTACCTGGATTCTTAGCTTTTTGCTCTAGCGGATGCTCTGGACGCAAACCGTAACCAATATCGGTAGTACCGAGTGCAAACTTAGTGTGTTTAGTGACAAAGTCTTTATTAACAGCATCATTTTGGATGATGTAGTTAGCGATGTAGTTCAATATCGCTAAGTCAGACTGAGGACGGAAAACCATGGCGTTATCGGCTAAGTCGAAGCTGCGGTTTTGGTAAGTTGACAATACATGTACGCGGCTGGTCGGGCTGCTTAAGCGGCGATCAGAAAGACGAGCCCAAAGGATTGGATGCATCTCTGCCATGTTAGCGCCCCAAAGGACGAACTCATCAGCGGCTTCAAGGTCATCATAACAACCCATTGGCTCATCGATACCGAAGGTACGCATAAAGCCACCTACAGCAGAAGCCATACAGTGACGAGCGTTAGGGTCGATATTGTTAGTCAGGAAGCCCGCTTTGTGTAGTTTAGAGGCAGCGTAACCTTCCCAAATAGTCCATTGGCCTGAACCAAACATACCGACTGCAGTTGGGCCTTTAGTCTTAAGTGTGTGTTTCCACTTATCAGCCATTGTGTCTAGTGCGGTATCCCAGCTGACTGGAGTGAATTCACCTTCTTTATCATATTTGCCGTCAGTCATGCGTAAAAGAGGCGTGGTTAGACGGTCTTTTCCGTACATGATCTTAGATAGAAAGTAGCCCTTAATACAGTTAAGGCCTTTGTTCACAGGGCTTTCAGGATCGCCCTGAGTCGCGACGACTTTGCCATTTTCTGTGCCTACAAGAACACTACAACCTACGCCACAAAAACGACAAGGTGCTTTGTCCCACTTAATGCTATCTTTTTGCTCTGCAGCTTCGACTATCTTCACTGGCAGAGTTACACCTACGGCTGTTGCGGCGGCAACTGCAGCGTTGGCTTTTAGAAACTCGCGACGGCTAATGCTCATGGTGTTCCTCACTCTTCTGTTCTACTGGATCGATTGGATCGACTTGATGGTAAATTAGGCTACTATTAATAACGCCTTCAAAGGCATTAATAGCTTCAACGTTATCGAGGATAGAGCGTTGTGTTTCACCTTCTAAGGTGACCACAAATTTGCCTTCATCGGTAACGGCATGGATTTCGGCGCCTTCAAGCGCAGATAAGCGCTGGGTGATATCTGCAACAGACTTACTCGCGGCGTGCACAACTAAGCTGGTGATATGAAATTCTTTGCTCATCTTTTTACCTTCTTCGTTTCGGTAAATAACATTGCATAAAAATGACTGGCTACTTACCAAGATTTATATTGAGTCTAGACCTCAAATAAATTGTGGGTATACCTCACAAGGGGTAATGAGGTTTTTTATCGACCAAGATCAACTTTTTCTAGGTGATCTAGTTCTCAAATTTGTCAATAAAGATTAGAAGCTTGATTGGTTTTTGTCCATTTAGAATGTTAGCTTGCGCTACATTAAATAATGAGTATATTCAAAAGCTTGATTAATGATAACCATTCTTATTTAAGGTTTACTTGTAGCGGCGGTCGTTAGCAGTAGCGGGCCTTTATGCAGGCCCGAGTAGAGATTTGATGCTTAATATCCAGTGAGTTCCATATAACCCGTTCCATTATGTGTGCCGCTAATATCGATAGGGCCTTCCCAATAAGGGATAGAGAGCGGCATACTGGAATCGTTATTCAGCGGGGTAGTCGTAATATCGATATTTTCCGATGGGATCTGGATATGCCATTGGACAGGGTATCTGCCCGATGGTGTTTGCTGCCATGCGGTTGCTGTCATGGTAATTTGTTGATTACTGATATTATGGCCACGGCCATCTTGGTACATGCGTCTGCCACTGTAAAAATGAGATTGGTCGCCAGTGTCATCCCTAAGCTGAAACAGCATTAGGGTGCTGGTGCTATCCAATCTAATCGCAAACCAGTCCCAGCCTTGCTGAGTTTTCGATAGAAACTGCGAACTCCACTCTCTGTCTAACCAAGCATGCCCACTGACCTTTTCTCGCTTTCCATCTCTTACCAGGCTGCCTGTCACCGTGATAAACGGCTGGCTATAATAGTAGGAGGCGACGCTGCCAGCGGCATTTTTTACGCTATAACCGTTATCGCCTTGCAGTTGAAAAGGTGCAGTTGTATCCAGTTGCAGTTGATAGCTGAAATCTGAACTTGCTACATTTAATGTGGCCGGAAATAGCTGTTTGCTTTGACTGCGCCATTGCCAATCATCTTGACGGATGGTTAACGGCTCTGCTTGTGTACCAGTAATACTCTGGTGACCTCGAGACCACTTCTCTTCAGCTTTATGGCTGCTCTTGCTAGTGACGGCGGTATGGGACATATAAAGCTGCTTTGTCTGCCAAGGTGATCTATCGATGGCGCTATTGGCTAGCAGTGCTCTATCTGCTTGTTGAGCAGGTGGTGCTGATGGTGGTGAAAGTGCGATACGAAACTGAGTCCACTGGAGTCCCACTTGTTCTTTTGATTCTGTTTCAAGGTTGGCGGTGAGGTACCACCACTCCTGCCTAAAATCATTATGTGCCATATGATCAGCAGGAAACTGCAAACTGACATTTGGCGTGACGGGAGTATAACCTTGGGCATTACCATCGAGTAACTGTCCCATGCCTGTTGAAGGTGACGCCGCAGGCGAACAGGCTGTAATGAACACGTTAATGAAGCTTATCAATAAAGCCGAGAGTAAGGCTCTGTTCATAATGCCTCCTGCTGCAAACTGGTTATCAGCGGTTTACGGGTTTGCCAATAGAGCGGCAGTAGCACTGCCAGCGCACTTGCCCCAAGCGCGATAAGCACAACTTGAAAATAAGCTTGCCAGTCCCACACCATGGCGATACTCCAACCAAAGGCTTGCAGGGTCACTTTGTTAATCAACAGGTAGCCAAGGAGTGCGCCTGCGGGTAATGCGAGTAGACAGGTGAACAATACAATCAACAGCATTTGCAATGATACGATGCCGCGCAGTTGATTGCGGCTGACGCCAAGTGCATATAGTCGAGCCAATGGTGCCTGTCTTGCTTGAGTGAGCATCAAACAGGCGCTGAACAGTCCGATGGCTGCAACCATCAGTGTTAGGCTGTTGAGCACTAAGGTTATTGAAAAAGTGCGTTTAAAAATCTCCAGCGCACGTAGTTTTATCTTGGCTTGGTTATACATCTGCGCCGCCGATAACGGTATTTGCTGTTGTAAGATCTGCTCAAGCTCGGCTATCTCTCCAGTGTAGCTGGCGGCGATACTGGTGGGACTGCTCGGCAATGCTAATCGCTGCCACGTATGTTGGCTGACAATCACTTGCCCTAACGGATTACCGTAATCATAAAAGATCGCCCCGATAGGTAAAGGTGGCTGTGAGGCATTTTTAAATTCAGGTAACGAGACAAGATCGCCCACCTCAAGTCGATACTTAATCGCCATTGGCTCGCTGATCATCAAGGCACGGCCTTCAAAAAACTGCGGCCATAAGTTATCTACTTGTGCCTTCATTTGGTTACTGTTTCTCAGTGAGTGAACATCTCGTGTCATCAGGCTGACTGGCGCATTCTGATAATGACTTTTATGCACCCATTGGCCATAGACGGCGCTGACTTTAGCCTGTTTGGCTAACAGTGTTTGGGTCGCCTCGATTTTGTCATTGGGTGGGCGAATATAAATATCGGCATATAAGCGAGCATCTAACCAGTTCTTAAGTGTTATTTCAAAACTGCCTACTAAGGTGTTCATCGATATATTGGCGGTAAGTGCGAGTAACATGGCCATCATTGCTAACGACAATGGCGCAATTAGCTCTTTACTCTCAGCCACTGCGTATTGCCACAAGCCATTACGACTTACACGTGCGGCAACAGACAAGCAAAGTTGCAGTGATAATGGCAGTAATAGAGGGATGGCAACCGTGACAACACCCAACAGGATTAAGCTATGTTGATAGTCGCGGCTAAAGGGAAAAAGTGTTGCGGCTAGTGTTAGTAAACCTATTGCTGTTACAAACAGTATTCGTTGATATTTACCCGCATAGCGTTGTTGCTCAAAACGACTGCTACTGCGCGCGAGTGGCTGTTTAGCCAGCGCATTAAACAGCGGTAAACATGCACATATGGCTGCTACAAAAGTGAGTGCAATAGCTTGATAGAGCCAACTCCACTGCCATAAGCCCGGTAACAGCCTGGCACCATAAAGCTGCTCAAGCGTTAACGCTATCATCGGTTGTAACCAGTGACTTAACTGTAAGCCCAAGATAAAACCGAGCACCGACCCCATAATGACTAAGCCAAATAGCTCCAGAAAAAGTGCAATTAACAATGCGCGTTGTGGGACACCTTGCTGCTGCAGTTGCACTAACAACTTTTGTCGTTTTAATAAGCTATAACGTACACCGTTATAAGCGATAAACAGCCCGACAACAAAGGCGAGTAAGCTCATTGCCGTGAGGTTTAAATGAAAACTGCGGGTCAAACTGGTGAGTCCTTCTCCCTCATCTTGCTGCGCTAACTCAAACTGCTTACCGCTTTGCTGACTAAATATTTGACTGACTCTTGCGGTTAATTGACTGGCATTGCCAAAGAGCGCGATATAACTCAGTTCCCCTGGACGGTCGAGTAACCGCTGTCCGAGGGAAATATCCATTAAAATGGCATTCCCTAGACCGAATTCGTCGCTAACTGAAATGACTGACAGCATGACACCTTCGAGTTCGAGTATGCCTTTTGGGGCAACTTGCTCAGCATGACTTTCACTCATGAGTATATAAGGTTTGCCAGAGAGCAATTTGGCTAGCGGAATGCCACTTGAAAGCATTGATACTTTGGCGGGTTTTGCGGTGTCATTGGATTTGCTCTGGTATTGTTGTATTGAGAGCGCGGCGATGAGGTCACTGGCTTGAATATCCCAGCGCTGGCCTTTGCTATCTGTGACGGTACCTGATAACACCGCCAATGATTGGGTTACGCCAGCTTGACGCAGGCTGATATAGACCGAATCAGCGATGACTTTTTTACCTGCGACGGGCGCTAAAATGAGTTGTGCACGTTGGCTTAACAGCTCAGTCGCTTGTGAGTAGCTGCGCACTGCATTTTCGTTAGTGGCACGCACCCCGATTAGCAGCATTACTGCCAAAATAAAACCCAATAAAATAGCGCCTGCTTGTAAGGGAGCTTTGAGGTAATGCCGAGCAAAAACAGCCAGGCTGAGTCGAACGGTTAAGCCTAATTGGCTACTCATTGATGTTGCCTTGCTCTAAATGCCAGCGTCTTTGCATGAATGCCGCGCACTCAGCGCTATGCGTCACCATTAGAATACTGGTATTTGATTCGCGAGCCAGTTCGGTAAGCAGTTGCATTACTTCTTTACCGGCTTTTTCGTCAAGATTACCCGTGGGTTCATCGGCTAACAGTAATTTGGGCTGATGCGCTAAGGCTCGAGCAATCGCGACGCGTTGTTGTTGTCCGCCTGAAAGCGTTTCAACATGACGATGTTTCACGGTGTCTAAGCCTAACTGCTTGAGCAGATGATCGCACCATGGTGTCCACGATTGTCGATTCAAGCGTAAAGAAAAAGCAATATTGTCTTTTACATTGAGCGGGGTGAGTAGATTGAACTGCTGGAAGACAACGCCTAAATGCTGACGCCGAAATTGGCTCCACTGCTTATCTTGCCAAGGGGTGGTGTCATTGTCGAATAGCGAAAGTCTGCCACTATCGATAAATTCAAAACCACCGATAATGTTAAGCAAGGTGCTTTTTCCGCAGCCGCTGGGTCCTGTTAGTGCAACAGTGTCTGCACTTTCAAGTTGTAGGTTAATATCATCTAGCACTTGATGATATTTATCGCCGTCATTAAATCCTTTAGATACCGCTTTTAACGCCACGATACTGTTACCCATAACAACTCCTTTATCGACCCCGCACGGCATAAACTTGCGCAGTGATATCCTTGGTTTTGCTCAAAAACTATTTATTTAGCTGACAACAACTAATCTAGCATGCAATCCAGTGTAAATACGCATCAAAGTTATATTTAGATCGCTGATTATTAGCACCATTTATCTAAGTCCTGTAGCGCTAAACTCTTCAAGTCTACAAATATGTGTTGTATAGGTGAATGTGCTTAATTGAGTTGGCGGTATGTAGCTAAAATGTAAACAAAATAATTTGTAGTCCAAATGAACAACTGCTATGTTGAGTCTACTAGGTAATTTCTGAGTGAAATTTGTACTATTTTTACTATTCATCAAATGGTTAGCATCATCAAAATGTTATTGATGTCTTTTTAGGTACTGGCTCCAAGTCTTGTCTACACTATGGATCACGGCGTATACCTAAGCGACTTTAACATGCTCATTTCAGAGTTCCCGTACGCTAACTGAACAAGACTGTGGTCGAGATAATGGTCATTCCCTTTTCGAGACCGTTTGGATATTGAGCTAGCACTGACTTCCTCTTTTTAATTAACTGACTACGCATGAGTATCAAAAGTAATAGTAGCTTCAACTACAATATTTTTACCTAACTCATGATGACCAATAGCACTGTGGATTATGGATATGAGCAGACTTCGCACCTTTCGTAGCCGAATTTTATCGCAAATAGCTTTACCGTTAATTGCAATAATGGCCGTCGTATTCAGTATTAATGGTTGGTTTAATTACCAAGCTGAAGAGAAATACATTTATGATGACCTAGAAAAAAAGGCTGAAAATATTGCCCGCAGGATCCAATTTTTTCTACTTTCTGCTCAAAATGATACCCGCTCGATTGCAGACCTATTGGGTGAAGGGAATACCAAATCACTCTTCAACAATGAAGATAAACTCAAACTGTTATTAACCCGTCGATTGGATAGACATCCTGATTTTTATGGCAGTGCTATTGCCTTTCAAAAGGGATCGATTGGTGAGAGAGAGCTGTTCGCCCCTTATGCTTACCGAGACAAGGGGAAGATCAATATCATCGATATAGGCATCGATGGTTATGACTACACTGACGGTTCGTGGGAGTGGTGGACTAAAGCGATAAATAATATCAATGGCTACTGGTCTAGTCCTTATCTTGACGAAGGTGCCGGTAATGCATTGATGATCAGTTATTCGCAGCCTTTTGGTCCGTCACAACCCTTCGCTGGGGTCATAACCGTCGATCTGGCGTTGAATGCTATTCCTCAAATGGTGAATGTGGCAGCAGAACGAATCGTGGTGCTTGACGACCAAGGCCAGCTTATCTATCACGCGGATCAATCGTTGCTGTTGCAAAGGGGAGCAGATAAATGGTTAGCACAATCTACCGATAACCAACCTTTTATTGAGTTAATCGAGAGTGGCCTTGCAGGTTATAGCCAGGTGCAAGACAGCTCAGGTGGCACCTTCTTGGCGAGTGTAGGTGTTGTCCCTGCCCTAAATTGGCGGGTTATTATAATGACCCAACAACAACATCTACATAATAATTTTTTACTTGGCTTCTCTTCATTAGCATTAAATTTGCTGCTTATCTCTGCGGTGTTATTACTCACGGGTTACCTGACGGCCAGAAGACTAACGCGTCCAATAGAAGAATTGGAAGCGGGAATCGTTGCTTTTGGCGCAGGAAAAACCAAACGACTGGATCAACCTCGGGGGGCTGCGAGTGAACTTATTACCCTAACTGATAAGTTCAATGATATGGCGCAGGTGCTAGAAGAGCGCGAACAAGCTTTGCTTGATTCTCGTGGTAACCGCTTTGCCAAATTAATTGATGGTATGAGCGATAAATCTTTTTATTGCTCGATTGAACCTGATGGTCAAATAGCCCAAGTAAGCGCAGGCGTTGAGAAGGTGCTTGGCGTCAGCCCTGAGTTATTCAGGCGTAAGTACCAGAGAATGTTCTCCGATAACCCGATTAATGATCAAAACTGGCATTATATGGATGAGGCATTACACGGTAAGAATGTTCCGCCTCACCAAATTGAAATGCTTGATATTAAAGGAAAATTATACCGTTTAGATGTTTTTATGCAGCCGTTACTGTCTGACAGTCAAGAGCTGCTTTCCGTTGAAATGCTATTTAATGATGTGACCGAGACATTTTCTGCGGCGGCGTGGTCCAATGCGGTACTTGAATCTGCGCCAGAGGCGATGCTCATTGTTGATGAAGCTGGGCAGTTGGTGTTTACCAACAGTCGTTGCCAGTTACTATTTGGCTATGAAGAAGCGCAAATGCTGACGATGTCGGTTGATCTGTTGGTACCAGATTCGATTCGACCCCAGCACGCCGACTTGCGAGCCAAGTTTGTTGCAGAAGGTAGAGATCGAAAAATGGGCCTAGGCCTAGCATCAGACTTGATGGCACTGAAAGCTGATGGTAGCAAATTTCCGGTGGAGATCAGCCTTGGTTTATTACCTGTCGATGCCGACGGCCAGCGCCAAGTTGCCGCCACCGTGCGTGATATAACCGAAGAATTAGAGATTGCTAAACGTATAAAAGATAGCGAAAACCGTTTCCGTGGTTTAGTGACTAATATTCCCGGTGCCGTTTATCGTACTCGTGTCGCAGACATTTGGGTGATGGAATATATTAGCGACAATATTGGCGATATCAGTGGTTATCCAGCCTCTGACTTTATTGAGAACAATAAGCGCAGTTTTACCAGTCTGATTGTTGAGGAAGATCTTGTCACGGCAAATAATGCCATAGAAACAGCCTTAGCCGAGCAAAAAAGCTTTGAAGTGCAATATAGGATCAAACACCGTGATTCAAGTATTCATTGGGTACATGAAAAGGGTAAAGCGATCTATGACGCTGAGGGTGTTGCTCTTTGGTTTGATGGCAGTATTAACGACATCACCAATAGTAAGGTCGCGCAAGAGAAAATAGCGCAATCCCAACAACAGCTAGAAACAATAACGGAATCGATCCCGAGTACCGTTTACCAGTTGCATTGGCGATCAAACAGTGATCGCGAGTTCACCTTTTTATCAAGTGCCTGCATTACCACATTGGGCTTTCATCGAGATCAAGTGGTCGACAATTTCGATCTGGTTGCTGATTGTATTATCACCGATGAGCGTTCGCATATTATTGAAGCATTATCTGGTGCTAGCCAGTCAGGGTTACACTGGACAGAAGAGTTTCGTTATCGCCACCCAATGGGGGACATTCGTTGGTTGCAAGCGGGAGCGCACGGTAATCAATTAGCCGATGGCAGCATCGTCTGGAACGGCTACCTGATGGATATTACTGAGCGAAAGCAGATAGACAAAGAGTTGGCTAAGCGTGAAGCCCACTTTAGAGCACTATTTGATAACGCGGGTATTGGTATTGTGAATGTGGATGATCGCGGTGCGATCTTAGATTGTAACGAGCAATTCAGCCATTATATGCAACTGTCATCAGCCGATCTTAAAGGCACCTCGTTCTTTGATTATCACCATAATGATGATCGCGATGCGGCCAAGTCGATGTTTACAGAGTTGATGAAAAATGGCGGCAGTAGCGTGACCACGGAGATCCGTCTGTTGAGCCAATCTGGCAATGTGATGTGGATGGATGTGACATTAACCGGCTTGCAAGATAAACACGGTAAGCTCAACTCTGCCGTGCTGTCGATGTCTGATATCACATCGCTAAAACAGATCTCGGATGAGTTAACACAGGCAAAAGATTCAGCCGATGCAGCCAGTAAAGCTAAGAGTGACTTTTTAGCTAATATGTCTCATGAAATCCGCACCCCAATGAATGCCATTATCGGCATGTCTCAACTGTGTCTGCAAACAGAGTTAAACAATAAGCAGCAAAATTATGTACAGAAAATTGATCGAGCCTCAAAGTCGTTGCTGGGGATCATTAATGACATCTTAGATTTCTCAAAAATTGAGGCGGGTAAGCTTGATATAGAATCGGTGCCATTCCAGCTAGATACCATGCTCGAAGATTTAAGTGACATGTTTTCGGTTAAAGCCGCGGATAAGCAGTTGGAACTCTTGTTTGCTGTTGCGCCCAATATTCCAAGGCAGCTCGAAGGTGATCCACTGCGGCTGTCGCAAGTGCTGATTAATTTAATGAATAATGCGGTTAAATTTACCGAACAAGGTGAAGTACTGCTTTCTATTAGCCAACTAGAGCAGATTGACGACTCGATTACACTGCGGTTTAGCGTACGAGATAATGGTATCGGTCTCACGGAAGAGCAGCGCAATAAGTTGTTTAAATCCTTTAGTCAGGCAGATGCATCGACGACGCGTAAATACGGTGGTACCGGTCTTGGTCTGGCTATCTGTAAACAGCTGGTGGAGCTGATGGGTGGCGAAATAGGTGTCGAAAGTCAGTTCGGTAATGGCAGTACCTTTTTCTTCACTGTTAAGTTTAAAGTGGCTGACAATAAACTGTTAAAAGTGGGCCAAGAGTTAGAAGGAATACGTATTTTAGTGGCAGACGATAATGCCACTGCCCGTGATATTTTACGTACCACGCTTGAAAGTATGGGCTTTGAAGTGGATACCGTAAAGAGTGGTGCTCAAGCCATAGAACGATGCAAGACTACGCAATATCCAGTCGCCCTTATTGATTGGTTAATGCCAGAGATGAACGGCTTAGAAACATCGGCTGCCATCATCGATGGCAGCGATACCCCACCTAAAATACTTATCGTATCAGCCCACGCAAATACAGAATTTACAGATAATATTAATGACAGTGGTATCGCTGGTTACATTACTAAACCTATCAGTGCCTCGCGCTTACTTGATGGGATCATGTCATCGCTGGGTAAAAATGGCGCCATGCCAGTACGACGTAAGGGCACTGACATTAGCCAAGTGCTACTGGCACAGCTCAAAGGCAAGCGTATTTTACTCGTTGAAGATAATGATATGAACCAGGAGGTCGCGACTGAATTTCTCGAGCAGGTAGGGATTATCTTATCGATTGCAGATAATGGCCAAATCGCGTTAGAAAAGCTAGCGACGCAGTCATTTGATCTGGTCTTAATGGATTGCCAAATGCCAGTAATGGATGGGTATCAGGCCACGCAGGCATTACGTAAAATCCCTGAACTTGCAGAATTGCCAGTGGTGGCGATGACGGCCAACGCAATGGCGGGCGATAAAGAGATGTGTTTACGAGTAGGAATGAATGCTCATATTGCCAAGCCGATAGAGGTGTCGCTGCTCTATACAACCTTGTTGGAGTATCTAGGTGATGGTCAGCAGGAGGTATTGGCCAGCGATTTTGATAAGACCGAAGTAGACGATCAAGTGCTTTTTTGGCCGCAACATGCAGAACTTGATGTGGATAAAGGTTTGCAGTTAGTCCAAAACTCCATTCGTCTTTATAGACGCATATTCGAGCGTTTCTATAGCGGGCAGATGCATACCGCTGAACAGATTGAATTAGCAATAAGCCAAGGTAAAACTGAGGATGCCATTCGCTATGCACACACCTTAAAAGGGGTGTCGGGTAACTTATGTGCCCCTAAGTTAGTTGAAGTGGCTAGAGTCATTGAAACCAAGTTAATTGCTTCAAGTGAAGCGGATGTTGCTGCTGAATTAGTCGAACTCGAAAAGCTGATCGCCGTTATTTGTGATGCCATATCTCAGTGGATGTCGCAGCTCCCCAATCATGATGCGTTAATTGAGCAGAGCACACCAAGTCAGACTTTATCCGATGTTGAACTGGCAGCCACGGCAGCAGTATTACTGAGCATGTTGGAAGATGCTGACTCTGATGCCGTTGACAAAATGGACGAAATAAAAGGTCAGGTGACCGCAGATATGTGGCATAAAATCAGCCCAGCGCGAGCGATGATCCATCGCTACCAATTTGATGATGCCGCCGAGCTGATTAAGTCGTTATTTGACTTGTAGAGAGTTAAATTCAGCTTTTTGGTAACCAAATACAGCGCTTTGAAACGCGCGTGGTTTTAAAGCTGACTATACTTGATTCATCGTTTGGGTCTAATAAGGAGAGTAGGTTTAATGGACAAAGCCACCATTTTAGTTGTGGATGACACCCCCGGTAATATCGATATCTTGGTGGGGATCTTGAGTAATGACTACAAGATTAAAGTGGCTATTGATGGCCCTAAAGCACTCGCTTTAGCGCAAAAAAATGCCCCTGATCTTATTTTACTTGATGTGATGATGCCTGGGATGAATGGATACGAGGTGTGTGAGCGTTTAAAGACTGACCCGCTGACTTGCCATATACCGGTTATTTTTGTTACCGCATTGGCTGAAACCGCAGATGAGACCCAAGGGTTTGCGCTGGGCGCAGTTGATTACATCACTAAGCCAGTGAGTGCTCCTGTGGTACAAGCGCGGGTAAAAACCCATCTTGCGCTTTATGATCAAAAACGGCTGCTTGAGCAGGAAGTAAAAGCACGGACAAAAGAGCTAGAAGAGACACGGTTTGAGATTATTAGACGTCTTGGGCGAGCTGCTGAATATAAAGACAATGAAACCGGGCTACATGTTATTAGGATGAGCCATTATGCTCGCTTGTTGGCGGTACAGTCTGGGTTGCCAGACAAGTACTGTGATCTCATTTACAATGCCGCTCCAATGCATGATATTGGTAAAATAGGCACGCCTGATTCAATATTAAAAAAGCCGGCGAAATTAGATAAACATGAATGGAAAGAGATGCAGTGTCATGCAGAAATAGGCGCCAAAATTATTGGCGAACATAAAGACCCATTGCTTAAAATGGCCAAACGTATCGCCTTGAGTCACCATGAAAAGTGGGATGGCAGTGGCTACCCAAATGGCGTGGCAGGGACGGACATTCCCATTGAAGGTCGCATAGTGGCAATTGCCGATGTGTTTGATGCATTAACCTCGATTCGACCCTACAAAAAAGCTTGGACCGTTGCCGATACAATGGCACTTATCGAGAGTGAGTCAGGCAAACATTTTGACCCTGAGCTGGTCGAGCATTTTAAACACATTTTGGCAGAGGTCACGCAAATTCGCGATGAGCATCATGAAACGTAACGACTTTATACCGTCCATAAAAAAGGCGCCTTAGGCGCCTTTTTTATTACAGTACTCGTTAGTCACTCTCTTCCAAAGAGTATGGCAGGGCAATGACACTAAGTTGTGATGTATCATCACCGGCGATTCTCAGTGTGGCGCCCATCGGTGTGTCATTGGCTAACACTGCAGTAAACAATACCTGCTGATCTCGTTGAACACTTTCAATAATGGTACCAGCGCGTCGAAATCCAGCATCCTCTTCTAAGGCTATCTCTAATTGGCTGTCAGCGGTTAATTCAGCTGATACCGTACCTGAGACAATATAGAGTGCGCGTTTGTTGCCACCGCGGTATTTCATTCGAGCGATAGTTTCTTGGCCCATGTAGCAGCCTTTGTTGAAGCTAATGCCATTAATCGCTTGCAGGTTACACATTTGCGGCACAAATTTAGCATTATGCACAGCGCCAATATTCGGGTAACCGGCTAATATTTCTAGCTCTTGCCATGCCGTCGCATCAAAAGTCACTGCTTCAGTCAGTGTATTGAAACGCTCTACACTCGATTGCTCGATTGCAATAATAAAACGGCCAGCATCTTGGATGATCATGCCATTGTCGATAAGCGTCAGCTCGTCGTTTAATGCCCCAAATTGCTCGGTTAACCAAGTTGATGCTTGCTCACCAGCAACGCCTAAAAGTAGCCAGTCATCGCTCACATCAGTGAGGTCAGCCTTGCTAAATACGGCATACTTTTGCAATTGAGATAGATCTAATGCCAAAGTCTGTTTTGGCATCATCATAAATAGGGTACCGTCTTTCGCAAAGGTTCTAAAGGTGGCAAGCATTTTCCCTTTAGGATCGCAATGTGCGCCCCAGCGCCATTGATTGTCTTCAAGTGAGCTGATGTCGGCAGTGACTTGACCATGTATAAAGCTGCGGCCTTGTTCTCCCGTTACCGACATTAAACCTAAATGAGATAACTGGGACACAATAAGGGAAGGCTGTTGTCCGTTTAAAGGCCAGTTAGGCTGAGAAGTTGACAGGGTCATGAGCAAATCCAAGAGTTAAACGAGAAGAGTGATGATTGTAACGCTAATCATAGGCTGCGAAAAGTTGCATACCGCAAGTTTATTAAAACTATAAGGCCGTACAATATCGAATTGTACGGCCTTAGAAGATCCGCTGAAACTGATTTCAGCTAAATAGGACTGACTTAGTGAAGTAGTCGAGTTCTAATTGTGCCTTCAATCGCTTGCATTTCGGTGAGTGCCTCATCAGCTTTATCTGAATCAACCTCCATCACCACGTATCCTATTTCAGCTGTTGTTTGTAGATACTGAGCGGCAATGTTGATGCCTTTCTCTGCAAATGCCAAGTTAATCTGGATAAGGATCCCGGGTCTGTTACGGTGAATATGTAGCAATCTCGAGGTACCTGAGTGTGGCGCTAATGAAACTTCAGGGAAGTTAACTGCGGTCATGGTCGAGCCATTATCAGAGTATTTAACCAGTTTCCCAGCCACTTCTATACCGATGTTTTCTTGTGCTTCAGCCGTGCTACCACCCACATGAGGAGTCAATATCACGTTATCAAGCCCACGTAATGGGCTGACAAACTCATCGTTATTCGATTTTGGCTCGACAGGGAATACATCAATTGCTGCACCTGACAGGTGTTCTTCTTTGAGCGCGGCGGCTAACGCATCAATATCGACAACGGTGCCGCGTGAAGCGTTAATTAAGATACTGCCTTTGCGCATACAAGCCAGTTCAGCGTGAGCAATCATCTCTTTGGTATGCGGTGTTTCTGGTACATGTAAACTGACCACATCGGCAAGCGACAGTAGCTGTTCCATTGAATGTACCTGTTGCGCGTTGCCTAAAGGTAGCTTGTCTTCAATGTCATAAAAGATAACCCGCATGCCCAAGGTTTCAGCAAGAATACCTAGCTGGGTACCGATATGGCCATAACCAATAACACCGAGTGTTTTTCCGCGTGCTTCATAACTGCCTGCAGCACTTTTTAGCCAGCCGCCTCGATGAGCCATAGCGTTGCGCTGAGGGATCCCACGCAGCAACATGATGATCTCGCCCAGCACTAACTCAGCTACACTTCGAGTATTAGAGAAGGGTGCATTGAAGACGGGGACCCCCAGTTTTTCAGCAGCAGCTAAGCTCACTTGGTTGGTACCGATACAGAAACAACCAATACCGACCAGTTTATCAGCGTGACTTAATACCGCTTCAGTCAGTTGGGTACGGGAACGAAGACCCACAAAATGCGCATCTTGAATCGAAGAGAGTAGATCCTCTTCGCTCAGTGCTGCTTTGTGGTATTCAACATTGGTGTAACCCGCTCGTTCGAATACATCTACCGCAGATTGGTGGACGCCTTCCAACAGCAGGATTTTTATCTTATCCTTGTCCAGCGAGTGTTTCGCCATGATTTATGTACCCTTTTGGTTTATTTGTATTATGTATATCTAAGCTCATCGCAGAGACGACTAAATTCAACCGCTAGCGTGGTTTAGGTATAAACTGTCAAGCTATAAACAAAGTAGCACTTTTTTAACTCGGTGTAGAGGGCTGGATGGCTAAAGTGTTTATTCTAAATTAAGAACAATATCGTATATGGGAGAGATATTTTGAATAAAAGCATTGCATGGCTAGTTATCTTTTTTTTGGTTCTGCTGTGGTCTGCAATTGAGCCGAAAGATCAGTTCACTTGGTTGTTAGAAGTTTTACCGGCATTACTTGCACTGCCAATCCTTGCTTTTACTCGTAATAGCTTTCCCCTAACGAGCTTGGCTTATGTTTTGATCCTTATTCACTGTGTGATTTTAATGGTCGGTGGCCACTACACCTATGCCGAAGTTCCTTTGTTTGACTGGATTGCACAATGGACGGGGACGACCCGTAATAACTACGATAAAGTCGGTCATCTTGCGCAAGGATTTATTCCCGTTATTTTAGCTAGAGAAGTGTTTATCCGCTTAGGTGTCGTTAAGCTTGGCGCTTGGTGTAACTTTTTGGCTATTTGTTTTACGTTGGCATTCTCAGCACTTTACGAGCTTATTGAATGGTGGGTCGCTGCGCTTACCGGCGAAGATGCTGAAGCATTTCTCGGTACACAAGGCTATGTTTGGGATACGCAATCTGACATGGCAATGGCATTAGTAGGGGCGATTGCTGCGATAATATTGTTGAGTCAGTACCATAACAAATTGATCGCGATTAAGATGAAACCACAGGTTTAAGGATCCGTTAATTTCCCTGAATTGTATGTCCACTTTAGTCTTTACACTGTTTCTGTTAAATGATTTTCATCCGGCATACTTTATTACTAGGTCAACTCTATGTAGACTGACTTAGTCTGCTTTGTATTAGTTCTTTTGGTTAAAGGTAATTATTACAAAGCATTAAATGGACTAAGTGAAATATCTCAGGGAGAGAAGTGATGAATAATATTGATGAAGTGGTGTTTCTTCATCAGGTGGCTGCACCTTGCCACCTGGCTATGCTTGCAGAATCAATTGGATTGAAGACGCGAGTGATTTCAGATATTGAGCAACTTGAACCTAGCGCTGATAGCAGTAGTTTCTACCTTATCTCTCAACAAGGTGCTGCGATTGACTGTAATGGCATCCCTTTGGTTGCTTCATTGCTGGTTAAGCATGTGCCTGTGGCACTTTATAATGTGAGCAAGGATTCTTTAGATGAAGAGTCTGCGCTGTTATTGGGCATTAGAGGTTTACTGTTTGCAGATCAACGAATGGATTTACAGCTCACGGGCTTACGAAAAGTCCTAGCAGATGAACTATGGTATGACAGAATTTTGATCAGCCGTGTGTTCCGTCAATTAGTGAGTCAAATCGATACCCCACGAGCATTATCAACCGAAGGTTCTGAATCATTCCAACAATTAACCCGCCGAGAAAAAACCATTATTCAACAGGTTTCCAGCGGAGCTCGCAATAAAGAAATTGCTACAGGATTGTGTATCAGTGAGCACACTGTTAAGGCACATATTTCATCCATTTTTAGAAAAACCCATGCACGTAACCGTGTTGAGTTATTACGTTGGGCTGAGCCTTATCAGAATCAATTAAAGTTACATGCAGTAGGCTAATACCAATTCAGTAAAAATTAACGACCTACGGGTCGTTTTTTTGTGACTGTGGCTGGCTAAACTCAGGCAGATTAGTGTTTTTATATGAAATTTACTGGCTAAGTGGAGTTTATGACTAAAATATTAAAATTATTTAGTGAAAATTTTAATATTTTTAAACCTACGTTTTACTTCCTACTGTTTCTTGTTAAGCCACTGATTTAAGTAGGTCTTTTGTTACTTATGTTAGTACTGTTCGTTTAGGTGTCTATTTTTTCCTTTTATTACAGTCAGTTAACGGCATTAATGTGACGTAGGCGTCTTCTTTTTGTCACTTTTCTCTGTAAGAATCCCCGTGCACGTTAATAAAAATTAGCGGCAATATTATAAAAATGGGGTTGAATAAATGGATAATGTTAAAAAATTGTCAGTATTAGCACTGTCAATAGCTGCTGCTCTGCCTATGATGGCGAGCGCAGATGTAATTATTAGTGAATATGTAGAAGGCAGTGGTGGTAACAAGAAAGCGATTGAGCTTTATAACGCTGGAGATACGGCGGTAGATTTATCTGGCTACACTTTGATTAGACATGGTAATGGTGCCGCCGCAGCTTCGTTAATGGCTACCTTAAGTGGTACATTAGCTGCTAATGGAACCAAAGTAGTGGTTCATAACCTTACAGACATTCCTTTAGATGCGGGCATTGATCAGCTTACCAGTACCAAGATGACCTTTAATGGGAATGACGCTGTTGATTTAATGAATGGCACGACTGTAATCGATAGGGTCGGCATTCTTTCTTCTGATAATTTCGCTAAAGATGTCACCCTTCAACGTAGTGATGCTGTTACAGCACCTCAAGCCGTCTGGGTTGAAAGTGAGTGGATTGATAAAGGAACAAACTATTTAGCTGGACTCGGAGCTCGCAGCGGCGACTTCGTTGGTGGAGCGGGTCCTGGTCCTGAACCTGAAGTGCCAGCATTCAGCTGTACAGGTGCTACATTCACGCCAATCTATGATGTTCAAGGTACCGGCTTCAAGAGTCCATTAATTGCAGATGGTAAGTACAAGACTGATGCCGATTACACCGTTATCGGTGTTGTGACCGCTCGAGCAGATAGCCAAAAAGGTTTCTATCTGCAGGAAATAGATGGCGATGGGTCTCTATTCACTTCTGACGGCATATTTGTGAACACCAATGGATCTGCAGATGAAGCGATTCAACCGGGTGTTAAAGTTTGTGTTCAGGGTAAGATTGAAGAAAGTTATGGTCTGACACGTATCACCGATGTCGGAGATAATTTTGCTACTGATGGAAATGCCGAAGTTCCTGCGGCTGAGCCGCTTTATATTGTAGAAGGCGAAAGACTTTCTAATACCCTTGAGCGTTTAGAGGGAATGAAAGTTAAGCTCGATCTGGCTACAGATATGAAGGTCACCAGTATGTATGGTCGCAGTGGCGATCCTCTGGGTCTTGTCTTGTCGCATAAAGCGCCATTGATGAAGGCGACTCAAGTTGAAGCGCCGGGTTCAGATGCTGCAGCCGCTATTCAATCGAAAAATAAAGCCAACCAACTGCAAATTATTCCTAGCATCAAAGCACCAAATGGTACCGTTCCCTATCTTGCCGATTTCAACGCAGAGACTGGATATATCCGTATTGGAGATACCATCACAAACCTAGAAGGCATGATCGGTTATGGCTATGGGAAGTATCATCTTGTAGCAACCAACCAGATTGCTACAAGTGACATTTTACGCAGCGATAACGACAGATCGTCAACACCTGATATTGCCACTATGGGCGATATCCGCGTTGCCAGCTTCAACGTTCTGAATCTGTTCACCAGTGACAGTGATGTTGGTGGTACATTGAATGCCACTTGTAAAGATCAAGCCGATGCCGATAAAGCTAAAAAGAGTTGTGGTCGTGGTGCACATACATTAGAAGATTATCTAAAGCAGCGCACAAAGATTGTTAGTGCGCTAAAAGAGATGAACGCTGATGTAGTTGGTTTGATGGAAATTGAGAATAATGGTTTCGGTGAAACTAGCTCGATTCAGTATCTGGTCAATGCCTTGAACGCTGAGTTACCTGCTATCGATGCTTATAAGTTTATCGAAGCAAACGAAGCTGATAAGTACAAAGGTAAGTTCATTGGTAGCGACGCAATTACTGTCGGACTGCTGTATCGCCCAAGTAAGGTTAAGCCTGCCGGTGATGCGTTTGTTATCGAGACTCCAGAGCAACATGCTCCTGCTGGAGTGATGAGCCGCGGTGAAGGTAATGATGCTGAAACTAGCCCTAGTTATAACAAGTATCAACGTCACAGCTTAGCTCAGACTTTCCAGATCAATGATGAGAAGTTAACAGTTGTAGTTAACCACTTGAAATCTAAAGGCTCAAGCTGCTTAGAAGATTGGGCTGAATTTGCAGAGAAGAATGATCCAGCAGATCTACAGGGACACTGTAACGAGTTCCGTGTTTCTGCAGCCAAGGTTATCGGTGAATCACTCAAAGATATTGAGGGTGATATCTTGGTTCTCGGTGATATGAATGCTTATGGCATGGAAGATCCTATCGCTGTCTTGACAGATTATGATGCTGCAACTGCCGAACGTGAGATAGTTTCTGCTTCATGGACGACGCTTGAAGGTAAAGTTTATGAGCAAACGGGTAGTAAGATTGACAAAGGTTACGGCTTAATTAACCTTAATACTCAGGCTCATGGTGCTAGTACCTACTCATACAGCTACAGTGGCGAATTGGGTAACTTAGATCATGCATTAGCTAATGCAAGTGCTGCGGCGAGACTGGTAGACATTCAAGATTGGCATATCAACTCGGTTGAATCTATCTTGTTCCAGTATTCTGCGTATAACCAAGGCGATATCGAAATTTCTGATAATGCCTTCCGCTCTTCAGACCATGATCCTGTGATTATTGCCCTGAGCTATCCAGCGCCAGTAGAGCCTGTTGTACCTGTTGTCCCACCAAAGAAAGACGATGGTGGTTCATTGGGTTATCTAAGCCTATTAATGCTATCGCTATTTGGCTTACGTCGCCGTAAGCACTAATGGCAAACTAACCACGGGTTAGCCTGCTGGTATTAGAGCAACTGATAAGCCACCTTTAATTGAAAAGGTGGCTTTTTTATTGCTTAATTAGGCTACCGATAGCAATGATATCACTCGTCTTTAACTATAAATCGATACAAATGGCAGCTTAATGCACTAACGGCTCATTAACGTGTAAAAAAAGTAGTTTAAAACTTTCTTTTTAGTAGTGCTTTGATCACAACTAGGTCATAGAAAGGATTGCTCACCTCTTATGAATCACTATTGTAGTATATCGCTATTGTTAATATATCTATGTAAATAAGTGGTTTACGTATCTATTTTGTACGTATTCAGTTCGTGCGCGAGTACCTTTGTTAGCTTTATTGTTGTAATCAATGTTTCTATGCCTTAGCAGGGTAAAAATATAACTTTTATGTGCTAAATCGACGTAATTTGCTTGCAGCAAAAATGTTGCTGTATACACTGCATCCATAGCAAGGTTTTGTGAGTTGAAAATGTATGGAAGTTTTCATCATTTTTGGCTATGTAGCTATTTAAAATTAGAGTTAGTATTCTCGAAACAGCCAAGCAGCTAACTTAATGACTGTACAGAGGGGTCGGTATTGCAGTTAACCAATGCTGCTAATGCACTGCCAATCATATTGATGACAAATATTTACAGCGCGCTAAAGCGAACACAGTCATTCAATGAAAATATTTAGCTGACACTGGGTGTCAGATTGACAATCGACTTTAACACTTAGTTAAGCTAGTGCTGATAAAGTTAGATTTCAATAATTGTAATTCTCAACCATTTCAGTTCAGACGACCAGTTACCCTATGGCGCGTGGTTAGGCACATAAGTTGGACGTGAAAACGTATCGACACCTAAATAATAAGCTCAATCACGCGCCTATTCTATACACCGATAACCTTCCACTTTGCCAAAAATCAATAAAGCGTTACCGTTATGGTCAACGCGATGAACTGCCGCATAATGATCAAAGACTTATACTCATCTTACCTATTTAAACTTTTTTATTTAGGCAGTAAACTGTTAACAATAACTACAAAAAATGGATGTAACAGATGTCGATTTGGTTTAGACCCGTAAGCTTAGAAACATGTGCCAAAATGGATTCAGGGATGCATGGTAAAGGCACACTGATGCAAACGATGGGGATCACGATCTCTGAAGTTGGTGATGATTATATGAAGGCGACAATGCTTGCATCACCTGCTGTACATAATCCTTTAGGTATCGTTCATGGCGGCGCTAATGTTGCTTTGGCCGAAACCGTCGCCAGCTATGCGGCAAATTTCGCGGTCGATTTTGAGCAGTATTACTGCGTTGGCCAAGAGATTAATGCTAACCATTTAAAGGCATCACGCAATGGCATGTTAACGGCAACGGCCAAACCTGTGCATCTTGGCAAGCGCAGCTCAGTATGGGAAGTGTTGATCCACAATAGTGCAGGCGAACTGTGTTGCATATCTCGAATGACTGCGGCGGTGGTAAAACGTTAATCTGTTTAACGCGCAGTAAAGTACAAATAATTGAGCGGTAAGCTGTTGCATTAGTAAACTATTGCCCATACTCAATGTATTGTTTTTTTGTAAGCCTTGGAGCTAAAATGGATAGCGCAACAATATGGGAATGGGTAGGGTATTTAGCATCGGTGGTGGTTGCCATATCGCTGATGATGTCGAATATCAAAAAGTTACGTTGGTGGAACTTGGTGGGTGCGGCTTTATTCGTCGCTTATGGCTTAGCGATTGATGCATTGCCAGTGGCTCTAGTTAACTTTTTTATCGTGCTCATCGATATTTATTATATCGTTAGGCTCTATAAAGCGGACAAAGCTACCCCAGAATAAAAAGCATTACAGTGGCTCTATAGTGGCTTGATAGTATCAGGCCACGCTGCAAACATTATTAACTTAAAGCGCTTGTTTAGTGTCATGGATTACCTGGCCCCTGATTAAACCTATTACCTATAAGGCATAGCCTCGCAACTGAGTTAATCTTTTATCTGGTGTTAAAGGTAAAACCTCATCCACATTCTCTCTACCAAACTCCAGCTTAAAATTGGTCGAACAAGTGCAGCCCTTAGCTGCATAAATCACCGGCCTAATCATACTATTACAGTCGTAATCGTCAAAACAGTTTGAGCTTATCTAATCTAATCGTTTTAACATTCCCCTATGAGCGACTACTATTACTCCATCGACATAGTTACTCGTTATGAAGATTTTAGGAGTTGTACCATGGCAACTATTTATGACCTGATCGAAACTTGGGTTAATGCTAAGCGTGATAATTCGCTTTGTTTACATGCCCTCTAGCCCGTTTGTTTTCATACTAATATATTAAATATTAAGATTTAAATCTGAAAACCGACTTTATTATAATGATTGATGTGAGTTCTAGGAGTTTATTATGGATAAGAAGAAATTGACCACAGCGTTTGGCGCCCCAGTATCTGACAACCAAAATGTTAAAACAGCAGGTAAGCGCGGTCCTATGTTGCTTGAGAATGCTTGGTTTCTTGAGAAGCTAGCTCACTTCGACCGTGAAGTAATCCCTGAGCGTCGTATGCACGCTAAAGGTTCTGGCGCTTTTGGTCGTTTCACCGTGACCCATGATATCAGCGAGTTTACCAAGGCTAAGATGTTTGAGTCTGTTGGTAAAGAGTCTGAAGTGTTTGTTCGTTTCTCGACTGTAGCTGGTGAGCGAGGTGCTGCAGATGCTGAGCGTGACATTCGCGGTTTTGCGATTAAGTTTTACACCGAACAAGGAAACTGGGATCTAGTGGGTAACAACACACCGGTCTTCTTCCTTAAAGATCCACTTAAATTCCCAGATCTTAACCATGCAGTAAAGCGTGATCCTCACACTAACATGCGTAGTGCTAACAATAACTGGGATTTCTGGACGTTATCGCCAGAGGCTCTGCATCAGATCACTATGACCATGGGTGATCGTGGTATCCCTAAGTCTTATCGTCATATGGACGGTTTTGGTTCTCACACTTACAGCTTCATCAGCACAGATGATAAGCGCTACTGGGTGAAGTTCCACTTTAAGACTCAGCAGGGGATCCAAAACTTATCAGATAAAGAAGCCGCTGAAATCATTGCTAACGATCGTGAAAGTCATCAGGCGGATCTACTGCACTCAATTGAGCAAGGTGATTTCCCTAAGTGGACCTTATATGTTCAGTTAATGGAAGAGGCTGCGGCAGGTGACTGTCCGTTTAATCCTTTCGATTTAACCAAAATTTGGCCGCACAAGGATTACCCTTTGATCCAAGTGGGTGAACTAGAGCTTAACCGTAATCCGGATAACTATTTTGCGGACGTAGAGCAGGTTGCATTTGCACCGACAACTATCGTACCTGGTATTGGCTTCTCACCGGATAAGATGTTGCAGGGACGTTTGTTCTCCTACGGTGATGCCCAGAGATATCGCCTGGGTGTAAACCATAGCCATATTCCAGTTAACGCACCTAAATGTCCGTTCCACTCTTATCACAGAGATGGGCTTATGCGCACCGATGGTAATGCGGGCCGCACAATAGGTTATGAGCCAAACTCTCAAGGTGAATGGCAGGAACAACCTGACTTTAGTGAGCCACCAATGCAGATAGATGGTGATGCCGATGCTTATAGCCATAAGGATGATGATCACTACAGTCAAGCAGGTGACCTGTTTAGATTGATGGGAAGTGATGAGCAGCAAAGATTGTTTGCCAATACGGCAGCTCAAGTTGGCGGCGCTGATCGACACATTCAGATCCGACACATCCAGAACTGTATGAAGGCTGATGTCGCTTACGGCGAAGGTCTTGCTAAGGTGCTCGGTATTAGTGCAGACGAGCTTAAGTAAAGGCAACAGCGAGTTAAAAGTCGCTAGGGGCTATAAGCTAAGCACCAAATACAGCTAGAAACCGAAGTTGCGGGTTAAGAACTGAGCGTTATCTCAGCCTTAGCTCGCAACTCGTTGTTAGCGCAACGGTTAAAACAGCAACGTTGCCACACCCAGTAAGGCGAAGAGTACGGCGCAGCCGCGATGGATCCAATGCAGAGGCAGTTTTTCAGCGCTAAAGTGACCGGCGATGACCACTGGAACATTGGCAATCAACATGCCCAGCGTAGTGCCCATCACCACCATGGCAAGTGCATCATATTTAGCGGAAAGTACTACGGTGGCTATTTGAGTTTTATCGCCCATCTCGGCAATAAAAAATAGGAAGAAAGTGGCTAAGAAAGGCCCCATCGCGTAAAAGCGGCTCTCCTCTTTATCGATTTTATCGGGAATAAGCACCCACAGTGCGATCGCAAAAAATGAACCCGCAACTAAGTAGCGCGCAATATCAGGGTTAATATAACCGATGGCCCATTGGCCTAACCAAGCAGCGGCAAAGTGGTTTGCAAGTGTGGATAGAAAAATGCCAAGAATAATGGCGGTCTTATTTTTGAAACGTACGGCTAAAACCAGCGCGAGTAGTTGAGTTTTATCACCGATTTCGGCGATAGCAACAGTAAAGGTAGAGGCGAGAAAGGCTTCCAATAGTATTTCCTATATCGGGGAGGCAAAATTCCAAGCACAATACACCCCTCCCCAATATGAGTGGCATTGTGCTCAGGTCTTACTGGGTTAACGACATAAGTCATTAACTGTAAGTACCACGGCGTATGGCCAATTATGTTGATACTTACTCAATCGATGCACACTTATTGCAAAGATTGATAGCTACTCCCCCGAAGCAGAGGCGAGCATTATAGTGGTTAGTGGACCAATATCAATGCTAAAAAAGCTATCAACGCCTCAAAATTGAGCAAAAAAAGTCAAACGTAAACTAACTGTTACTAAGGCTTTACAAGCTTATTGTCGATTCGTACTAAGTTGATTTTATGCTATGCCGATGTCTTGCCCACGCGGTTCGTAGCTGTTAATGTCGCTAACAGTCATTTTTTAGAGAAAGAGTCGTAATGAAACAATCTTATCGATATTGCCCTCGATTTATACCGCCTCAGTGGCAAAGTTGATAAGGTGAATATCCATATTATTTAACTAAGCCGTTGGGGCCAATTGGAATCGCTAAGGTTGATGATGACCAGATTCGATTGGGGGCTGTTAATAGTATTGTTAACGTGCGAAAAGATCTCTCCCTCAAAGTCGTTCTAAATCTGACCTACCAAAAATAAATTATAAAATCTAACAGGACAATTTTGTGAACTCAAAAATACTTGGCTCAATCGCCATTGTAGCTGGAACGGCAATTGGTGGTGGTATGTTGGCATTGCCACTGGCTACTGCTTCTTTAGGTACTATCCCTGCACTGTTTTTATTGGTGCTAATTTGGGGGGTATCTATCTATACCTCGTTATTAATGCTCGAAATTAACTTACGTGCAGGCGTTGGTCTAAATGTACATGCCATTACGGGTAAAACTTTGGGTAAAGTCGGTCAACTTATTCAAGGTGGCTCATTTCTAAGTTTATTATTTGCGTTAACCATGGTCTATCTAATGGGGGGCTCATCGCTACTAGAGTCTAAGATGCAACTGGTTGGCATGAAAATGGACAATCAACTTGCTGTATTGATGTTTACCGCTATTTTTGGTGGCTTCATTGCGGTGGGTGTACGTTGGATTGATAAAGTTTCGCGTGTGTTATTCACCTCTATGATCGCCTTGTTAGTTATAGTGGTTGCCTATCTACTCCCTGAAGTCGATATGAGCCTGATGATGAATAGTTCAACTACAGGCATGGTTGGCGGCAGTGATTTAACTAACTTGTGGTTAGCGGCGATTCCGATTGTGTTTACCTCTTTTGGTTTCCACGTTTGTATTGCGACCATAGTGCGCTATTTAGATGGTGATGCGGTGTCACTGCGTAAAGTGCTTATTATTGGTTCTACCATTCCATTGGTTTGCTACATTTTGTGGTTAATGGTGACGTTAGGCACGCTGGGTGGCAAAACAGTTTACGGTTTTGAAGGCTCACTACCCTTGCTTGTCACTGCACTTCAAGGGGTCGCTGACTCGGCTATTTTACAGCAGTTTATCGACCTATTTGCCAACCTCGCGTTGGTGACGTCTTTCCTTGGCGTGACCATGAGTTTGTTTGATTATGTGGCGGAGCTAACGCGTGCAAAAAATAATGCATTCGGCCGAGCTCAAACCTGGCTCATCACTTTTATCCCACCACTCTTGTGTGCGCTTTATTACCCTGACGGCTTCTTTAAAGTGCTCGGGTTTGCCGCTATTCCATTGGTGGTGATGATTATTTTCTTACCTATAGTCATGGCTCTTGGTCAACGTAAGCAAAACTTAGGCGGTTATCAAGTCAGTGGCGGAACCGCTGCCATGGGCATTGCAGGCTTGCTAGGTGCAGGGATTATTGCCGCGCAGTTGTGGGTTGCTTTATAAAGCGTTGCCAACATACAGTAATCGCTTTGTAACAGATTAATTTAGAGTCTGTTTCTTGGCTAACATCTTGTGCTAAAGTCGAGCATCAATATTTGCATATTGGGCTCGGCTTTTTTGTATCTAGCCGTCTCATAAATCGATATTACAGCAAGTAAAAATAACAATAATCCTAAAATATCTAAAAAATGGACTTAACAAAATGAAGAAATGGCTTTTGACAGTCGCTATGGCGACCTCTTTTGGTGCAGTAGCTGACGAAGGTATGTGGCAACCCTACCAACTTCCTGCCATGGCAGACGAGCTAAAGGCAAAGGGACTTGAAATAGATGTTAACTCAATTTCAAAACTCACCGAATTTCCAATGAATGCCGTGATCAGCCTTGGCGGCTGTACGGCATCATTTGTGTCGCCAAAAGGCCTTGTAGTGACGAACCATCACTGTGCTTATGGCTCAATTCAATACAACTCAACCCCTGAAAAAAACTTACTGCGTGATGGCTTTTTAGCTAAGTCTTTCGGCGAAGAGCTTGCGGCAACACCGGGTTCGCGCATCTTCGTTACCGAAGACGTTAGCGAGGTGACCGATAAAATAAAATCGGGACTTGAGAGCAAGACAGGAAACGCATTTTATCAAGGCATTGAGCAAAGAGAGAAAGGTTTAGTCGCAGAGTGCGAAAAAGAAGATGGCTACCGCTGTCAGGTTTATAGCTTCCACGGCGGTCTTGAGTATTACTTAGTTAAGCAGCTAGAAATTCGCGATGTGCGTTTAGTATATAACCCAGCAGCAAGCGTGGGTAAGTACGGCGGCGATATCGATAACTGGATGTGGCCACGCCATACTGGTGACTTCTCTTTCTACCGCGCTTATGTATCTAAAGACGGTAAGCCAGCAGATTTTAGCCAAGACAACGTACCGTACGAGCCAAAGAGCTTCTTGAAAGTATCGGCAAAAGGCGTCAGCGACGGTGACTTTGTGATGGTGGCAGGTTACCCAGGCCGTACCAATCGTTACCGCACAGCCAATGAAGTGGAAAACACCTTTGAATGGGCGTATCCAGAAGGAAAAATGCTGCGCGAACGCTTTATCGACATTATTAAAGAAACCGCACCAGAGGGCAGTGATGAGCGTATTAAGTACGAAAGCTTAATCGCTGGTCTTGCTAATTACGCGAAAAACTTTACCTCAATGATCGAGTTCTACGGTAAGTCGACTATGTTGGCAGACCGAAAAGGGCGTGAAGCAGAGCTAACCACTTGGATCAACCAAGACAGCAAGCGCAAAGCCAAGTATGGCGAAACCCTTGCCAAGCTCGATAAGTTGATTGCCGAAGGTAACGAGCATCAAGCTCGCGACATTATCTTAGGTTACATCGGTTACACCACTATGGTGCCAACGGCACGTAAACTCTATCGTTTAGCCAATGAGAAAACGCTAGACGATATGGCGCGTGAACCAGGTTACCAAGAGCGCGACATGATCCGCTTTAAATCAAGCATGGAGCGTATCGACCGTCGTTATGCGGCAAGTGTTGATAAAGCCGTACTGTTTGATTTACTCAGTCGTTATGCGGCACTGCCTGCTGATGAGCGAGTGAAGGCACTGGATAGCGCTTTTGGTATTGGCAAGAAGTTCGATGCCAAGAAGCTGCAAAAGACACTGGATAAGATGTACGCCAAAACCGATCTTGATAAACAAGATGTGCGTTTAACGTGGATGGACAAGTCAGTAACAGACTTCAACAAATCTAACGATCCTTTCATCAAGTTTGCTGTTGCCATGTATGACACAGACATGAAAGAAGAGCAGAAAGACAAGGAGCATGCGGGTGAGTTAATGAAGGTTCGTCCTATGTATATGGACGCCATCATCGCTTATAACCGTGAGCAAGGTAAGCCAGTTTACGCAGATGCCAACTCAAGCCTACGTGTCACAGTCGGTCATGTTAAAGGTTACTCGCCTGAAGATGGCATGCGCGCAGAACCGTTTACGCGCCTTGAAGGTATTTTGGCGAAAGACACGGGTGCCGATCCATTCGATGCGCCGTCTAAGCAGCTTGAACTTATTAAGAATAAGCAGTACGGCGATTACTATGTGAAGTCGTTAGATTCTGTACCAGTGAACTTCCTATCGACGCTTGATACCACCGGTGGTAACTCAGGTTCACCTACCTTAAACGGTCGTGCAGAGCTAGTCGGTCTACTGTTTGACGGTGTGTACGAAAGTATCATTGGTGATTGGGGTTACGATCCTGAGACTAACCGTTCTATTCAGGTAGATAGTCGTTATATGCTTTGGGTGATGAAGTACCTTGATCATGCAGATAACTTGCTTGAAGAGATGGAAATTGTGCATTAATGATTTGAATAATCATTAATGGTTGTTTGAATGGCAAAAGCCGAAATACTTAGGTGTTTCGGCTTTTTTGTATCTTGTGCGTGGGATAGGGAGTTCAGCCGCACGCTGGTGGTTGAGATAATCAAACTCCGTTTGATAAAAGTCGTGGCGCTTCGCCCACACCCGAGCAAGGAGGACTGCTCGTCCTTATCAAGAACTTCCTTGTTCAAAAGCCAGCTCGCCTTCCATGGCTCTCGCTCAAAGAGTGCATCGTAATGAACTTCGCCCTTGCATCCACCATGACGCCCCGACGAAGTTACATGCGTTGAGTACAGGCCTCATGCTTGTGGATAAATAGCTAACGCTTCCGATGGGACATCTGATGTAAATGGATTTACAAATGCCGTGATGGCATGGATGCCAAGGAGTGGACTGTCCCGCGAAAGCTATACCCACGTCTGATAGGCAGGATGCCTGAATGTCTTGAAGTGCATGGATGCACGGGAAAGACCGTGTGGGCATTACGGCTCTTTCTTCAACATACTTCGGCAACTTCGATGGGGAATTGGTGTTTTCTATTCGTTACATGGGGTACTGACTTCGATGTTCTTAATTGAAAGCACAATAGCTGGAGTCTTGAGCTTTTCTAACCCAGTGCAGATACGGTCGTGACCATCCATGACATGGATGTCATGGATGTCATGGATGTTATGGCGAGCTTCCATGGACGGACTTGCTGCGAGTCACGGGCGTATCTGCACATACGCCGACCGCAGGTCATTGGAACCACAGATGGATGATTGAAACCCAATGTAAACTTTTAACTGCTGAACAATGCCGACGAGTAGCACAACCAAATGTACCGCTAGGATACATTCGGATACAGAGTCAAAATTACAAGTCGAATATAGTGGCCTCACAGTCACTCGACAGATGTAAAAAAGGATTTGAAAATGAAAAAATTATGCTTCGCTATCACAGCAATTTTGGTCTCTAGCCACGCCGTTGCTGACGGTAATACCTATATTCGTAACGGTAATATATACAGCCATCAGGGCCAGTATTTTGCAGGAGCAGGCGCTGCGACTGGCAGTGAATTCTATAAGGGCCAAGACCATAAATCGGGTGTTTACCTTAACGGTGGTTACCATGGCGAAGACTTTAACGCCGATCTTGCAGGCATTAACTACCGCTTTTTTGGTGATAACGATAGCAAAATTAACTTCAGTGCCTTTGTTGTGGCAAACCCAGGCTTTGACTCTAGCGATGCCGATATTTTGAAGGGCATGAAGGATCGTAAGGTTAGCGGTGATTTAGGTTTAAACGCTGATATTCATCTCGGTAAAGGCACATTTTCAACTAAATTTCAGCACGATGTAACCGGTGTATATGATGGCTATCAAGCAGACATAACCTATTACCACCCAATGAATATAGGCTTCGCAGATATCGTACCTTACGCTGGCGTACATTATTTCAGTAAAGACTATGTTGATTACTACGCGGGTGTATCAAAGTCTGATGCTACAACTAAACGCTCCGCTTATAAAGGCAGCGGCGCATTTGCTTATAAAGCGGGTTATGCCTTGGTCGTTCCTATTACTGAGCATCTCGATATCACTCAGGCTACTGGGTATTCGCACTTAGGCACGGATATGGCTGATTCCCCCCTTATCGACAGTAAAAATCAGTGGGTTACGACGTTAGGCGTGAACTATAGCTTCTAATCAATCTGGATAAGAAAAACCAATGAAATCATTTAAAAATATATTCGTGATTGTGGGGCTAGCACTCATGCTAGCTGCTTGCGCGACACCCTACGATACAGAGAAAAACTTTTGGTCTTTCGGAAAAGGGTTTGAAACGGTGCAGATAGCACCAGACAGCTGGCAAATTAGTTTTGTCGGCAACACTAATACAGACAGAGCATTGACAAGAAAGTACGTCATGCTTAAGTCTGCAGAACTGTGTCAACAGGCTGGGTTCCCCTATTTTACCTTCACTAACGAGCAGACCAATCGCGATTCTGTTGGTCAATTCGGTGTCGGTACAACCAGCAGTAATGATCTACTTTGGGGCAGTTCTACTATTGATAAAGAAACCTCAACTGTCGTAGAAGTTACTGGCCTAAATAGTAAAGATCCTAACACTGGCTCTCGAGTGTATGACACCAATTATATTATTGGCCATGTCAGTATTGAAGGTTAGTTATCTAAATTTTGGCGCCGCTTATTATTTATAGCGCCTTTAATAAAGCACTTTAAATAACTCCCCCCCCCCAAAGAGATGTACCTGTTGGGGGGTATTCTTCCCGACGCAGCTATAGCGCTGTATTGTTTCAATATTAAAGTTGTGCACTTGTTATTTGAATTAAACATTTGAGAAAAACATCATGAATATAATTGGCATGGCGATTGAAGCTAGTAGTCTTAAAAGCAAGGGGAAGATAAAGTTTATAATTAAATTCATCATTCGAGCTTTGTTGAATTACCCTCACATAAAAAAGATGAATGACAATTTCTATCATGGTGAACGAAAAGCACTCTGTAAAAATCAACCAGATTTCCTGACTAAATTTTTAAAGCCTTACTTACGAACTGGACATAGTAAAAAAGAAATTATTGAAATTTTGATTAACCACTACAACTGGTTTGAACGCAAGTTTTCAGCCGATGCTCGCCATCAAATATATAATAGTCGATTAACACTTCACAGGATAGATATTGATGATCAATATTATTTAATCAATCTGTCATTTCATCTTAATCCGACAATGGAAGGGGAACTTACTCTTTCACTTACAGACTCAAAATATAAAAGATGTTATATTGTTTCATTTACAGTTGTCGATAATGATATTTATATTGGCTGTGTACAAGGCGGGGCTCATGATAATGGTTTTAGCCGATTATTTACCAAGGCGATTTATGGATTACGTCCTAAATCGTTTATGGTCGAAACATTACGCTTACTCGCCATTAATCTGGGAATAAGAGATATATATGCCGTAAAGGATTCAAGGCATATATATACTGCTAGACGTTACGGTCTAAAAAGAAGAAGAAAAACAATTAATCTTAATTATGACCGCTTGTGGGAAGAGCATAATGGTGAATCTCATGATGATTTTTTCTACAAACTACCGATTAATTCTGCTCGTAAATCAATGGAAGATATCAAGCGACCAAAACGAAAAATGTATCGTGAACGCTATACGTGGCTGGATGGCTACGGCCAATCACTGAAGAATACGCTTGATGAATACATAGAAAGGCATGATTAATGGCACAAGGGGTAATATCGCCCCTCCGGCAGCCTAAATGCACATTATGTTGCGAGAAAATGCTCCATAAAAACCTCGTTCGGAGACTTATATTCCAGTGAGGCTCTTCCTCTGGTATTGAGCGGGTGTCTTTTAAGGTGAGTTTTTATATTACTTCAGCTTATAGTGGAAATGATTCCGTTGAACTAAACAAACCATAAGCTGATTATGATTTTCAGGATTAAAAGATAGAGCTATTTCTAAGCGCTAAAGTGTTTTTATTTAAGTTGTCGATTAACAATCATAAATTCTCGCTATTATATGGGGGTAAACTAGATCTTAATGATGAGGAAGTAATCTAATTATTTTTACCTTTTAATAATTGAAAGTTAAAAGTGAGATAAATAGACATGCTTATCCCATTGGTTGATGATTATGGAGCGCGCTAATGCTATCAACTCTTTTTAAAAATACGCCCCCTGTAACCATTCCACAGATAAAACAATTGATAACAGCGATTCAACGCTAGTTAAAACTTCCAAACATGGGTATGAATTAATTTTTAATATATTTTATGGGTTAATAAAGTAGGTTTAACTTGTTATTTAAAATAAAGGTGCAACCTATTTTTTAGGGGCTTTGAAGGCTGTTAATGTATTTTTAAATGGGGTAAACCTAAGGCTTAGGCACAGAGTATTATTTTAATTTAAATTAAGTGGTTGAAAACTTAGAACCAAGTTTAAAGCTAATACTCGTTTTTGATAGTGAAACCGACGGTTCTAGTGATGGCGGGATAAATATGTATACAGGTTTACTCATTCAAGAAAGGCAGATGAATACATTAGTTAGTACTAGTGGTTCAGTCTTTTCTGGAGAAACAGATCTATTTCAATAAAATCCTCTGGGAGAAAGGGGGGCATTTTATTTACTCTTAACACAGCACTAGGTGAACATTGGATGACGGCTGAAGAGTTCGCTAAATATGATTTCGCGACGGTGAATTAGTCAATGTTTTAGCTCATTTATGTTCACATACTCACTGTGTTTATGTGAACATACACTTTAATGTAATTTAAATTGCAGCGACATACGTGCGCCACCTAATGCAGGAGCACGACTAATGGATAGTTGCGATCCCATCCACACGCCAATGCGATTAACAATTGCTAAACCCATGCCGTGACCCGCATTGCCTCGGCTTTGTTGGCCGCGCACAAAAGGCTTAATCACTTGCTCCGCTTCCTCTGCATCAATGCCTTGGCCATCATCATCAACATGTATCCACACTGCATCATCTTCAATGTCTACTAATACTTGCACCTTTGACTGACCAAACCGCTCGGCATTACTGAGTAGATTACTCACTTGCATCGACAGATATTTAGGATCTGTGTTGACGGTTAGCGGCTGCGTATAGGGGATAAACTCGAGCGAGTGATTGCAGTCTACTTGGGTTGCAAGTTTGCTTTGCAGCCAAGTATTTAACTCTATGGGTTGCAGTTCTGGTTGTATATTGGCTTGATCAAGACGAGCGTAACTGAGCAGCGTCATCACCAACTCTTCCATGGTGTTTAGATCTTGATTAAGCCGCCGGAAGTACTTAACTCGTAACTGCTCGTTTTTAGTTTCCTCTAGCGCTTCAATGCCGAATCTAAGTCGGGCAATCGGAGTTTTTAGATCATGGGAGACTGCTCGGCTAAGCAGTTTATTGTCATCGAGCAGTTGTTGGATCCGATCGGCCATGCGGTTGAATTCAGTCTCAATCGAGGCAATGTAAGAGGTCTTATTCACAGCCATCCGTTGTTGCAACTCTCCCATACCAAAGGCTTTAGTCACTCTGCTCAAATGGAGCAATTGCCGGATTAAAGGCGATACCCACACCAGCATAATCACAACGACCCCGCCGTAAAAGAGCATGGTATAAAGTTCGTTAAGATCTGAATTGGCATCCACTGGTGTCGTTAGGCCTGTATTAATGTTGAGTACTTGGCCTGTCTTGGGCATCAGGTAATGCAACGAGATCCCTTCATCGGACTCTAGCATCAGGGATGCCTCGGTATCAAACTGTAGTTTAAGCGGTTCAGGCAAGAAAAATTCAGTTTCAGCAATGAGTGATAATTGCTCTGAATTGTGCTGGTTCCAGTTGTCGATAAAGGGAGTATTACTGGCGGTTTCGTTATCTAAACTCCGTGACAGAGCAACGCCTAAAAGAGTTAATGCCGCGAGGTGCTCAGTGGTGCTGGGAGTTTCTGTCTCTGGGTTTTGCAGTGCGGCAAATTCACTAATCGACCAGCCTAGGCTGGTAATCGTGGCCAAAACCGCAAGCACTAATGAGATGATTAACTTTCTCATGACGTTAAACCGATCATGAGTCAGTCTCTCCTTTATCACGACAAAATAGGTAGCCTTTACCGCGAATGGTTTTAATTTTATAGGGTTGATTTTGAGCTTCGAGCAGTTTTTTTCGTAACCGTGACACGCGGATATCGACTGAGCGATCCAGACCGTCGTATTCAAAGCCGCGTAGCTCAGAGACGAGTTCGATGCGGCTAACAACTTGGCCTACCTTTAAAGCCAATAACCAAAATACATCAAATTCATTGGCATTCAACTCTAACGATTCTTGGCCAACCGTAACGGACTTAGCCGTTGCATCGAGTATCAAAGATTCAAACACCAGTTGCTGCTTGATCTTGTCATCATTAGCTCTGCGTAATAAGGCTTTAATGCGTGCTAGTAAGACTTGTGGACGAATAGGCTTAGTGAGGTAGTCATCAGCGCCAACATCTAGCCCTTGAATTTCATCACCATCTTCAACACAGGCAGTCATAAAAAGAATCGGGCCTGAATAAAAGGCTCTTGCTTCTTTGCATACATCGAATCCGTTTTTAACCGGCAGCATCACATCTAATAACACTAAGTCTGGTTGCTCTTCAGCGATCATCTCTAAGGCATAGTCACCTTGGCTGGCAACGGTGATCCCGTAGCCGTGTTCAAGGAGGTAATCACTGATCCATTCTGCCAGTGATGCATCGTCCTCGACGATTAAGATATGTTTTTCAACTGACATTCTTAAAATAATCTCCAACCTGACTGACTTTGTTTAGGCGCTTTATAGACCCAGGTAACAACGACTTTCACTTTTGCCAGAGATCTAGCGTCATCGCTCCTCACAAGGCTAAAAGTTGTGGTTTTATCCCCTTCAAAACTATATGGATACTCTTGTACGGCGGCTCCATTCCAGCAGGCGAGCTGATGCTGACTTTGAGACAATACTAAACAATAGTGACCAACCTCTGGCGTTTTCCAGCGGAACAACACATCTTGATAGCAAGTTTGGCCTTTATGTAGCGCAACACAGCGTTCCGGCGTTGCGGTAAAGACGATTGACGACTCCTCACTCCAAGCTATTGTTGGGTTAAGGAGTAATAGGAGCGCTAAGCACAGATAGAAATTATTCATGTGTCCCCTAAAATACATAACTGATTGAGGCGTTAAAAAACGACACATAATCAGCCTGATTAAAGGGGCTTTCAGTGACTTCATCTGGCAGCACATTGACGCGGTACATCGCGCGGAATACAAAACTTTCGCTAATGGGGTAAGCGACGCCGACTTCCAAGCCATAGCTAAACGAACTGCCTGGATGGTACTCGGGAAATAGCTCAGTAGCTTCATCGCTACCGACACCAAAAAGATTGCGATTCAAAGTGGATGACGAGTATTCGATGCTGCCTAATGCATGAAAGTTCCAGTTTCGAACTTGCCAAGACTTACCCAGTCGGGCTGTGCTTTGGATCCCTTGATCATTCAAATAGTCACTGACTATTCGGTACTGAAATACGTAATTGCCATCCCAATAACGTGTAGCTCGAAATCCCGCGCCAACATAGAGAGACTCTTCAGACAATAAATAAGCGTTACGGCCCGCTTCATTGAGAGTGGAGGGGTCGACATCTTCTGGCCGTGCCCAAGTACTTTTGAGATTTGCGGCTAAAAAATCGAGTGACCAATTATCAGAGTTCCAGAAATTAAACCCTAAATTAATGCCATCTTGAGATTGATGCACCATCTCAACAAATAGCCCTTTGTACTGGTACATACCGCTAATCAATAATGATGGCTGCACAGCTTGATAATCTGTTTGACGAATATCGACTTTATTAACGCCGTAAACGCTAGCCCCGAGCTCAAAGTAACCACCGTTAGCAAGGCGATTGTCGACTCCACCGGTGACACTGCTGGCAATATCAGATGCTGAAGCCATTACAGGAATAAAAATCATTATTAAGAGCAGTGTTTGAAGGACACACTGCCGTATATCACGACAAATATTAATCATGAGCTGGCGTCACATATTAGATAAATTGTTGGGATTTTAGTTAGCAAAACGAAGCTCCACTCCATTGTGACATCATGTTTCATTACGTCCTTAATTTCTGATTCGTGGTGGGACATTCATCCTGCATTTATCACCATGAATGGCATCAGCTAGATTTTTGCTCTGCTAATGCAGACTGGACTCAGCCGTATATGCCAAAAATAGAACGTTCTATCACGTTAAATGGCTGAGAAATATTATACAAAGCTATAACCACGAAGCGCAAGGCTGCGCACATAAAAGTCTCAAAACATTAAAGCTGGCAGCACGTTGGGTGTATGTGTACAGCGATTGTTGCAGCGGCAAGTCTGGGAGGCCATTGACGATGGATGAGTGTTGGAGAATTTACTCTTTAATATTAGTGCTACTTTGCTAATGATGCTTTTAGCTGAGACAACTCAGCTTCTGTTAATTGGCGCATTTTGCCTTCCGCCAAATCAGCCAAACTCAAACTCTGAATCGAAATACGTTTAAGGTCGATAACCTTATACCCGAGTGCCTGTGACATACGGCGTATTTGCCTATTTAGCCCTTGGGTGAGGACTATTTGATAACTATCGTCAGTTAAACGACTCATGTTACAGGGCAGGGTTGTAACGTCCTTGTAGCTAACTCCTGCTGCCATCTGTAATAGAAATTCATCACTGAAATGTCGGTCCACTGTAACGTGATAGGTCTTGCAGTGACCAAAATCAGGGTGCATTAATTGGTGAGCAAGTTCACCATCGTTGGTTAACATCAATAGACCGCGAGAATCTTTGTCGAGACGCCCCACTGGATACAGTCGTGGCGATTCAGGCAGTAAATGCCACAAGCTATTAGGCAAGTCAGCGAGCAGGCGACTATCGGTGCCAACGGCTTTATTGAATAACCAATAAGCTTTGGCTTCAACGGCGGCGATAAGCTTACCATTGACTAAGAGTTGCTCTTGGCAACGCAGGCCGTCGGGTGTCTCGAGTAACGTCACTGTATCAATGTGGTTCGCGAGGCGGCTATCAATCATTACATGGCCATCTCTGATTAAGCGAGTCGCGGCGCGGCGCGAACAGCAACCGGTTAAGGCGAGGTATTTAGCGAGTCTCATGGTTGGATTTATTGTTCTCCGGTAAGATAACGTTGTGACAGTTCGAGGTAGTTTTTAATCGCTATTTTGCGGATAGTCCATGCAAAAGATAAACACCAGAGCATCACAATACTCGTTTGAATCCACATGGTGATAGCAACCCAACAACGGCCTGCTTCAGGTTGCTGACAAGGGACAAAATCGAGAGTATTCCAATCGAGTTGAATCACGAGGCTTGATGAGGTAATAAATCCCAAAATACTCAACCAAAAAATGGGTCCCTTACAAACAGAGTGTTGGCTGAGTCTATCGGTGATACAGAGGAAGTACATCAACACAGTGCCGAGTAAAAAACTGGTCGACACTAGGCGATGCATATCAAGATAGTTAATTGGGAACATTCCCATTAATAGGACTGAGATACCGACCCAACCGCCGATTAAGGATAAGTAGTGACTAAAAAAACCTTGTTTGAGTAAGTAGAGTCCGAACATCGCGAGCATGATACAAATACCTGTGATCATCAAGGCGATGTTGAATACAAAGGCGAGTTTGGCATGGTTGTAGTCGCCTAAAACATCAGCGCGACGATTAAAAACGGCATCACCAATGATTTGATATTCTGCCCAAGTTGAAATGGACACGCCGATTGCAGCGATAAGGGCACCAAAAAAAATAGTCAGTACGACTAATCGGTGCAAATCATACTGCATCGATTGATACTTAATCTTATCTTCCATACTTGTGCGCCATAAAATGACTCATCCTGCTACTCGCGTGGGGCGGTTATTATGGCAAAAAGCAGTGCTGTGATGCACTCTTTTTAATGAGAATATTATTCATTCTGAGCTAAGACCAACGTGCCTGATTAATTCTCCTTACGCAAATCGTTCGATTGATCCAATGGCGATAAAAATATGTTTATTTCTAGAATAGAGGTAACAAGAGCGCATTGCGCATCACAGTCTATAAACGATTACTACTGTTACAAGCTCATTGATTTGTGAGCTAAACAAAAAAAGAGCACCTGAATAAGGTGCTCTTTTCTATTAGTCAGTGCGTTAACCACGGCTTAGGTGAATAATGCTATTTAGTTTCGCTTGCGAAAAACCACAATAAGTACCGCGACCACTGCGAGGATCATGCAGTACCAAGCATGAGTAACAACTTCAAATGGTGACAAACTAAAGGTTGATGCGACTAATAGTGCTTGCGCGCCATAGGGGAGCAAACCTTGGATAATACATGAGAAAATATCTAAAATACTGGCTGCACGTTTTGGGGTCACGCCATGCTTTTCTGCCAAATCTTTAGCGATATCACCAGTGACCACAATCGACACTGTATTGTTAGCAACACAGGTGTTGGTTGCAGCCACAATACCTGCCATACCTAGCTCTGAAGCACGGCATGATGCTTCGCCTTTGGCTTTTGAAAAACGTGTAATTAGTTTTTCAATCTGCTTGCTAACAAACGATAGGCCACCTTGTTGCTGCATAAGTGCTGCTAAGCCACCGACCAGCATAGAGAGAATAAAGATCTCCTGCATGTTGCCAAAACCAGCGTAAATATCTTGTCCAAACTGGATGACACCGTAGTCCATGGTCAATAAACCAGTGACACCGGCCAGTAAAATACCGATGGTAAGGACGACAAATACGTTCAAGCCAGCGACGGCTAAAAACAGAATAGTTAGGTAAGGGATCACCTTAATGAAGTCTATCTCTTGCGCTGCTACGTCAGCCTGGCCTTGACCAACCAGGGTGAATACAATCAAAGTGATGATCGCGGCTGGAATAGCGAAGATAAGGTTTTCTTTAAACTTGTCTTTCATCTCACAGCCTTGAGTGCGAGTCGCTGCGATGGTGGTATCTGAAATGATGGATAAGTTATCGCCAAATAGCGCGCCTGAAATGACTGCGCCAGCCATAATCGCTAAATCAATTTGTGCTTCATTTGCAACGCCAAGCGCAATAGGTGCCACCGCGGCAATAGTACCCATTGATGTGCCCATGGCTGTGGCAATGAAGGCGGCAATCACAAAGAAGCCAGGTAGCAATAAGCTAGAAGGAACCAATGACAAGCCGAGTGCAACCGTTGCGTCTACGCCACCGGTTGCTTTTGCTACTGCCGCAAATGCACCTGCAAGCAGGTAGATCATACACATCGCAATGATGTTGGAGTGACCAATGCCGGCTAAAAAAGTTTCGATTGATTGGTTAAGTCTTTGCTTAGAAATGATAATGGCAAAGATAATCGCAGGTAGAATAGCGACTACACTGGGCAATTGATAAAAAGCAAAATCGACACCTTGGTTTTGGAAGTAAAGCCCGGCACCAATAAACAATGTTAGAAATAGAAAAAGTGGTGTTAGCGCTAGAAACGATGGCGCTATTACGTCAGTTGCTGCAGCTTTAGGAGCGTTGTTGGAATTCGTCAATGTTATCTCTCTTCTATTAAATCAGTCATCGAACCATTGTCCCCATTGCCCTCCTAGCTGGAACAAACTGTGTTTTAAATGATTAAAATCACAGAATGGTACATCTCAATAGCTGAGAGGATATGAGATCGAGAGCCGCCTGTCAATTTAGACGTCTAGATGTTTTTACCGCTAAAGAAGTCGTTTAGTGAAAATTGTGAGCTTGGTTGGATTCGTCACTGTTATTTCAGTAAAAACTTAACTTGCCAAGCTTGTGGCATAAATACAAATATTTTAGCGTAACAAAGAGGATTTTCTAATATTTAGGATGCTAGAATAACCGCCTTATTATCCGCTTAACCTTGAGAGCCACGGATGCAATTAATGCATATTGATAAACGAAGCTATCGTAAGAATACCAATATTGTGATCAGCAGTTTTGTCGCGAGTCTAGCGATACTTTCGCTGGTATTTGGGACATTGTTAATTCATTTCCTTGGCGCAACAGCCGCAACTCCTGGTGGCTCGACTGGCAATTTTCACCTGAACGTTATCGGTGTGATTATGGCGATAGTGCTCTGCAGTGGGGTATTACATTCACAAAAGCAAAAGCCCTATATGCGCGAAGTGTATTATGTTTGGCGCTTAAAGCAGCTCAATAATCAAATTTATCGTAAGTTGGCTAAAATTAAACTGGCAGCAGATAATAATGACAGAAATGCTTTTATCATCTTGAGTTTTTATTTTGCCAGCCTGAAGCAAGTTTATAGCTTGGATGACAACACGTTAACCATTTCGACAGTCGAAAAAGATATTGCCCAGCTGAATGCCAGAATCGCTGAGCTGGATATAAGTGTCTCTCCAGAGCAGTTTGAACCAGAGTTACTCGACAGCATCTAAACCTGCAATCATTTCTCTTATCGTTTTATATTCACTATCTAGAAGTTTAAAATATATTTAGACTTCTAGATGGCTATTTGTTATGTTCATATTTCATTCAAATGGAATAGGATTTAGCTGGTATGAAACTCGAATCTTTAGCACTGCACCATGGTTATAAATCGGAAGCGACAACCAAAGCCGCTGCAGTCCCTATTTATCAAACCACCTCTTATACCTTTGATGACACTCAACATGGCGCTGATCTATTTGATCTTAAAGTGCCGGGTAATATTTATACTCGCATCATGAACCCAACCACCGATGTGCTAGAACAACGCCTAGCCGCTATTGAGGGTGGAATTGCTGCGTTAGCGCTTGCTTCAGGCATGGCGGCAATCACTTATGCGATTCAAGCTCTGACTGAAGTGGGCGACAACATTGTCAGTACCAGCCAACTGTATGGCGGCACCTATAACTTATTCGCTCACACTTTACCAAGACAAGGTGTTGAGGTCCGTATGGCGGGTTTCGATGAGTTCGACAGATTAGATGCACTCATTGATGATAAAACCAAAGCATTATTTTGTGAGTCAATTGGTAACCCTGCCGGCAATATCGTTGACCTGCAGCGACTAGCTGAAATTGCTCATAAACATGGTGTGCCATTAATTGTTGATAATACGGTCGCGACTCCGGTGTTATGCAGACCATTTGAACATGGCGCTGACATCGTTGTGCACTCGTTGACCAAATATATAGGTGGCCACGGCACCACAATTGGCGGGGCGATTGTTGATAGTGGTAAGTTTGATTGGGCGGCGCAGCCACAACGTTTTGCACTGCTCAATGAACCGGATCCGTCATATCATGGTGTAGTCTATACCCAAGCTTTTGGTCCTGCTGCCTTTATTGGCCGTTGTCGTGTGGTGCCGTTACGTAATACAGGCGCTGCGCTATCGCCGCAAAGCGCTTTCTTATTGCTACAAGGGTTAGAGACTCTGGCACTGAGAATGGAGCGCCATTGCGACAATGCATTAACCTTGGCGCAGTATTTAGAAGCGCACCCTAAGGTGAAGTGGGTGAATTACGCTGCGTTGCCAAACAGTCCATTTCAGGAGAACTGCCATAAAATTACTGGCGGAAAAGCCTCAGGGATCATCAGTTTTGGTATTAAAGCGGATGACGGTAAAGTGGCTGGTGGGCACTTTATTGATGCATTGCAGATGATTTTAAGATTGGTCAATATCGGCGATGCTAAATCACTGGCATGCCATCCCGCATCGACGACCCATAGACAGCTAGATGCTAACGAGCTAGCAAAAGCTGGGGTGTCAGAAGATTTGGTGCGGATCTCTGTGGGGATTGAACATATTGACGATATTATTGCGGATGTAGAGCAAGCACTAGCGCATGCGTGTTAATCCGGTCATTGATTGAATAAAAGGTTAGCAAGCTTGCTAACCTTTTTTGTTTCAACTCAGACTATTAAATGGTTAGTTTGCAGCATTGATAACTGAAAAGTGACCTTTTAACCAAATTATCATGTCGAAACGAGTTTATTTTTCAATATAATAAATTGACTATATAATGAGACGCTAAGGCAGGTAAACCTTATTAAATCAACAAACTATACAAATGTCTCCCATGTGTTACTCTGAAAAATAATTACACTTAAAAAGTCTGTTTTACAGGGCTGTATATGCATATGAAAATGATAATTGCGGCCTTTAGCTTCCTTATCTCTATCTCCATGACTTTATTTTCTACAGCGCAAGCCAATGACATTCTGACCCAATTGGAAGTATTGGTTAGCAAAGACTCCCCCGCGGGAGGACTTAAGTTACTGGATAGTTTCGACATTGAGGCTAATCAGCTGACACCCAATGATAATGCCCGCTTGTATTTTCTCTATGGTCAGTTGTATGAGAAAACCCGTCAGTTAGATTTAGCGATCGCAAGCTATGATAAGGGAATTGCTTTAGTTGAATCATTAACGGTTAGCGATATTCTGATCGATAGCTATTTAGAGCGCTCCTTCGCAGTATATTTACAGACAAATGATCCCGCCGTTTATTGTATCGATCGTCGTAAGGCGCTGGCTTTTGCAAGACAGAATAATAACCCAACATTGCTGGCAAAAACACTCACACAAAATGCCTTTTGCTATTACACCGCGACGACAGTGCATAAGGGGATTGCGTTACTCGACGAAGCCATGATGATTGTTGATAAGAGTGACAAACTCGATGTTCACCGCAAAGCGATGATTTATAATGCAACCGGTACCCTGTATCGTACGGTAGGGCTACATAAACGTGCTTATGATAACTTTAATAAGGCCTATCAAACGTGGCAAACCGTAGACGATAAAGAAGACATGTTTAACATGCAGCACAACATGGTTAGCTCTGCGATCAAGTTGAGTGATTGGGATAAAGCCAAGGTGAATATTGCCGCACAATTAGCATTAGCAGAAGCCGCACCAGAATTTAAAGATTTCTATTTTTTTGCCTATCTCAATGCTGGACGTGTCGCACTCGGCTCCTTTGATTACCCCGTGGCCGTCACCTATCTAGAAAAAGCAATTGCTCTTAAAGAAACAACGCAGGAGCGCTATTTTGTAAGCTCTAGTCATCTGTTTTTAGCGCTAGCTTATATGCGAATTGGTGAGCCTGACAAAGCGGCTAGTATGGCGCGAGTGTTCCTGCAAGATAAACGTTTTCCAGCCAATATGGGCAGTATGCTACTGACTGCCGACGCCATTATTGCATTCGACAATAAAAATTATTTATTGGCGGTGAATACCCTTTTAAAAGTGATAGATGAAGAGCGAGAGCACAATAAGAACATCATCGATAACGAAGTTATCGACTCTGCACTTGACCATAACTCTAAATTGGCTGATTTTGAGAACGAACGACTTGCCAATAAGTTAGCAATCAATGAATTGAATCTCAAAGCTGTGATAGATAAAGAGCGCATTAATGAGCTTAAAATGAGTATTATTGTGTTAGTGGCTGCAGTGCTATTGGCGGCAGTCTTCTTTTTAATGCATTCGCGAAAAGTCTTTAAGCATCGTGCTCAAATCGACTTTCTTACGGGTATCGCTAACCGAGGTTATACCTTTAAAACGGGTGAGAAAATGATTGAAAGGTCGATTAAAAAACAACAGTCGGCATCGGTTATTATTTTTGATATTGATAACTTTAAGAGTATTAATGATCGCTTTGGCCACCATGTTGGCGACTTGGCTATTCAAGCCGTGACTAAACGGGCTGAACGTTGGTTAAAAAAGCATGATTTAGTCGGACGAATTGGTGGTGAAGAGTTTATTATTGTGCTGTCTAATACTTCAGAGGAAGAAGCTTTTTCAATATCGGAACGCATCCGAAGTGCTATTGCATCGCAGCTGTTTGAGTTTGATGATGTCAGCATTGAGGTGACGATAAGCCTAGGTATTGCGGTACTCAATGAACAAGCCACTAGCTTGACCGCATTACTTAAAGAGGCTGATAAAGCGCTCTATAAAGCTAAATTTTCCGGTAAGAACAAAGTCTATCTTGCACGGCTATGTGCCTAGTGTTTAGGATTAAAACCTAACGACCGTAGCGGCTCGCTGCGGTCAATTTAATCCAAAGTAAGTAGTGATCGACTTCGCCATTTTCTTGTTAATGCTGAAGCATGCACTGTCAAATATGTAAACCCCTCCTCTAGAACACCAATATTAAAAATCTTCACTGGCTATCAACTTGTATTTACCCAATTTTTTGCTATGTTTTCTATTTAGCGAGTGCAGTTTTTAAGCGACCATCTCGGATCATAATACCCAGAGCCGCTAGCGAAGTACGCTAAAGCTGAATATAAAAATAACCAAAGTTGGAGATTTTATGAAAAAAGCGCTAGCAGTATTGCCCCTCGCAACGTTGGTTTTTATGCCGACAAGCTTCGCGGTTGAGGTATTTAAAGACAATAAAAATGCATTTGAGATTGGTGGTTTCGTTGATGCACGAGTTATTAATACACAAGATGTTACAGAGGTTGTGAATGGCAGCTCAAGAATTAATTTCGGCTTTACCCGTGAAATGTCCAATGATTGGAAAAGCTATGTCAAGCTGGAGTGGGGCGTAAATCCCTTTGGTAATGCAACGATCTCCTATAGCAGTGAAAGTAACTTTGAGACCAAAAGCGGTGACTTTTTAAATAACCGTTTAGGCTATGTTGGCGTCAGTCACAACGACTATGGGTCGATCTCAATTGGTAAGCAATGGGGCGCATGGTACGACGTTGTGTACAACACCAACTATGGTTTTGTATGGGACGGTAATGCATCCGGTACTTATACGTATAACAAATCCGACGGTGCCATTAATGGTGTCGGTCGTGGTGATAAAGTGATTCAGTATCGTAATAGTTGGGGTGATTTAGGGATCGCGGCGCAAATGCAGTTAAAAAGCAGTACCACAGATATTGAAGATGATGGTAGTAATAACCCGAATCGATTGGTGATGACAGAATACGATAATACTTATGGTATTGGTTTGACCTACCAAGCGACAGAGATGTTAGTGCTTACCGCTGGCGGTAACATAGGTGAACCAGAAGGCACTACGGCCAGTGGTCGGGTTATTTCTGAGACCGACTATATCTATGGCTTTGGTCTAACCTGGGGCAGTTGGGATGAGCATGGCTTATATGCGGCGATGAACCTCAACCAAAATGAATTCCACGATACAGATAACTTAGGCCGTTTCTTGCAAGAGTCGGTAGGTTTAGAAACGCTGATCTCCTATTACTTAGACAATAATATCAAGCTGCTTGCCTCTTACAACGTCTTAGAGGCCGGTGATGACTATGAGGCAGAACATCCTGGTGATGTTTTTAAACGTCAGTTTGCCGTGGCTGGCGTGCACTATGTTTGGGATAACAGTGTGGTGATCTACTTGGAAGGCCGTGTTGATTTTAGTGATTTCAGTAGTGATAACCCTGAAAATGAAGCGATGCAAGCAAAATCAGAAGATGATGGTGTCGCGATTGGTATTCGCTATACCTTGTAAGTGTCCGATTGATTAATAACGATTAAGGCCCCTCAAGCTGTATTACAGTTTGAGGGGCCTTTTTGATTAGCTGACGTTATTTCAATCGATAGGTGACTTCTACTCTATCTTGAATAGTGACTTGGCCTTGTTGGTAGCTTTTAGGCACATTATAACTGTCACTTTCAGCATTCATTCTCATCATCACTGGCTGAACTGGACGTTGGTCGAAATAGCGAATTTGCCACACACCATCGAGCTCTTCGCCAAAGCCTTGGGCTAACTCTGCCGCTTTGTGTTGTGCATCTTTAATCGCAGCAAGCCTTGCTTGTTTAAGATAATGCGCCTCTTTGCTTGATTTGAGCGCGATATGATTAATACGGTTAATACCCTCTTCAAGCGCGGTATCTAGAATGCTATTGAGGTTGGTTAGATCGACAACTGTCACGGTTACGCGGCGGCTCGCACTGTAGCCAATCAGTTTGTTAGGCTGATCTTTTTCATAGTGATATTGAGGTTGTAGGTTGATATTGGCACTTTGGATTAGCTTGCTGCTAACGCCCGCTTTTTCTAAACGTTCGATAAATTTAGCCACGGCGATATCCGACTCGGCTTTGGCAGCTTTTGCTGTTTCCGCTTTAATCACGACTTCCACGTTTATTTCTGCCATGTCTGCTTCGGCGAGGATATTGCTAGTGCCTATGGTTTCAAGATGCGCAAAGCTAATATCGGCGGCAAGCGCTGGGGCGGTAATGCTGGCCGATAGGACTAAAGCTGAAATAAGTGCTGCAAGAGATGATTTAATCATAGTAACTCCAAAAGTAAGTCTAAAATTCGCCAAGATAAAACGGGGTTGGCTTCTAATAGCTATAAACGTGAGCTTTTGGGAAAAGGGTTATATTTTTAATTTATTATTCACGGTTGGCTAAGCTCACTCAAGAAATTGAACCTATGAGCTAGGGTATCAACAGGTGCTAGCTGAGGTGGGTGAACAGACAAAGCTGAAAAAGTCGTCTAATTAAAGCCGTCTTTGAAGATAACCTCAGCAGCAGACTTGGTTTGCTGCCAACCTTTTTGCTTAAGTTCTGGTTCGGCCAGAAATTTATCGACATAGCCTATACAGAGATAACCTATCAGTTCAGCGCTTTCGGGGGCATTTAACGCTTGCTTGACCTTTAACGGGTCTAAAATACTGACCCAACCGACACCAATATTAAGCGAACGCGCCATTAACCACAGGTTTTGAATGGCACAAACAACACTAAACTTACCCATCTCTGGCATGCTTGTTTGCCCTAGAACGGCAGTTTCACTGGGTTGATAAAATACCGCTAAGTTAACTGGAGCCTCTAAAATCCCTTCGAGTTTGAGCGCATCATACTGAGCGCGTTTATCCCCCGTAAATTGCTCACTGCCAAGGGCATTTGCTGCAACAAACGTTTGCTGCACTGCTTGTTTAATGTTTGAGTCGCGAATAACCACAAATTGCCAAGGCTGCGAGTATCCAACTGAAGGCGCTTGCATGGCGGCATTTAGCAGCGTATCGATACTCGCATCTGAGACGGGCTTATCATTAAAACGATTACCTCTAACATCGCGGCGTAGTCGGATAATATCGGCTAAGACCTCGCTGTCACTCTCACTAAACATTCGACTCATACCGCTCTCAATTTTTCTATAGATCGATAAGGCGCCCTTTGAGGACGCCTTTAAATGCTATCTAGAGTAACAATAATTAGCCTAATTTGAAGCTGTATCGACTGACTTAGTGATCTAGCTGTTAATTAATGGTCATTGAAATGAAGTAGCCGATAAATGTTGCTGTGCCGACGCCAATAAAACCAGGCACAATAAAGCTATGATTCAACACATATTTGCCAATATGGGTGGTGCCGGTTCTATCGAAACTAATCGCCGCTAAATCACTCGGATAGAAAGGGAAGAAGAAATAAGCATAGCAAGCGGGTAATACGCCGATAAGCACTGGTGCCGGGATCCCCAAAGAGAAACCCAGTGGCAGCATTATGGTTAAGGTTGCAGCTTGGCTCTTCAAGAAGATGGACGCGACAAACATCGCAATGGCGAATGACCAAGGATGAGCATGGACGATGTCACTCACAGACTCAATTAGATAGCTCTTGTGATAGCTAATAATAGTGTCGCTAAGCCATGCAATACCAAAGATAATGATCACTGCAGTCATACCTGCGATGAAGACATTACTGCTCACTATCTTTTTAGGATCTACCTTGGTGACAAGTAGAATCATCGCGCCAACGGAAAGCATCATAAACTGGATGGCGACAGACATCTTCACGCCTTCAGGCAATAACTCTTTGCTAAACATTGCCAAGCCAATGACGGCTAATATGCCGAGTAGAAAGATACTTAACCCTTTTTTGGCGATGCTGTTACTTTTGGCGACATCATCGGTTTCAATATCCGGATCAATGAGACTATTCTTAAACTCTTCATCCAGCAATCGAGCTTGAAACTCTTCATCTTTATCGAGATCTTTACCACGCTTTAAGCTCCAAGCTGAGGCGACCAGTACTCCGATTAATGTTGAAGGTATGGTGACTAACAACACATCCATCAAACCAATATCAAGATTGTTTTCCATTGAGGTGGCAATAACAACGGCGGCAGCGGCGGCAATAGGGCTGGCTGTGATCCCCATTTGCGAAGCAACGGTTGCGATAGCGAGTGGACGCTCAGGCCGAATGCCTTTCTTGTATGCGACATCATAGATCACTGGCAGTAATGGATAGACTGAGTGCCCCGTTCCCACAAGCACAGTTAAGGAGTATGTGCATAAAGGACCCAGAAACACGATTTGGTTTGGGTGTTTACGCAGTAGCTTTTCGGCATAGCGGACCAGTAGCTTTAGACCGCCAGTCGCTTCTAAGGTGGCTGATGCGGCAACCACGGCAAGAATGATCAACATGACGTTGATTGGCGGTGAACCTGGCGCAACGCCAAATACAAAGGCAAGAATGGAGACACCCAAGCCACCTAAAAGGCCAAAGGCAACACCGCCGTGACGGATCCCGACAAAGATGATGGCCAACAATAACAGCATATGCACAAAAAACATGGTGTGTCCCTTTAAGTAGTGAGCTGAAGCCAGTGTTTTACGTAAATGATGGTGGGTATTCGATAAGCAAATAACCCAGTGATAACTGACTTATACCGTATGTTATGGATTGCTTAAATAGTCTGTGTTCAGCAAGGTGATACAGCGCATTGGATCATGGCTGTTATTGATAAGAAACGTGAACTAACTTAACGGCAATATTTTAATCACATTTCTGAGGGCTTGAATATAGGCAGTGATTTCTACGATTGTTGGGGAGATGCAACAATAAAATAAGAAAAAGTGATGCTGTCTATTTTATAGACTGACTTTTAAGTGTAGAATCGCGCCTTATTATAATTTAAGAGGAAATTACTCATTGTGTTAATGACGCCACCTTAACGTTTCGCCCTCCCTATAGCTTTCATTGCTAACTAAGCATCACGCTTACTTCTTTGCGCTTGTTAATTCGTTGTCGATTACTACGGCAGTTTTCCGCGCCAAAATTTTATCAAAAAAGCACGCATATCACTCCAGTCTAATCTCTGGTGCGAACTGCCGTGCGTAAACTGAGAGTTCAATGTTTAAAAATTTCAAAATTGATTGGTTATCTAATATCCGTGGCGATCTGCTTGCGGGTATCGTTGTGGCGTTAGCCCTTATTCCAGAGGCTATCGCATTTTCGATTATTGCGGGTGTCGACCCCAAAGTCGGCTTGTATGCCTCATTTAGTATTTCAGTGGTAATAGCTTTCACCGGTGGCCGTTCAGGTATGATCTCCGCAGCAACGGGGGCGATGGCACTGCTAATGATTACCCTCGTTAAGGATCATGGACTGCAATATTTGTTGGTAGCCACAGTATTGACGGGGCTGCTACAGATTTTAGCGGGATATTTAAAGCTCGGTAATTTGATGCGATTCGTATCGCGATCGGTAGTGACTGGCTTTGTAAATGCATTGGCTATACTGATTTTTATGGCACAGTTGCCAGAGCTTACCAATGTGACTTGGCACGTCTATGCGATGACATTAGCCGGTCTTGGAATCATATACCTGTTCCCTTATCTGCCTGTTATTGGCAAATTAATCCCCTCTCCTTTGATCTGTATTGTCGGGTTAACAGCATTTGCTATGATGTTTAATGTCGATGTGCGTACCGTGGGTGATATGGGAGACTTACCTGATACCTTACCGATATTCTTATGGCCTGATGTGCCGTTAAACTTCGAAACCTTACTGATTGTATTGCCTTATTCCATGGGACTCGCGGTCGTCGGACTATTAGAATCAATGATGACGGCGACGATTGTCGACGATCTTACCGATACCAATAGTGATAAAAACCGTGAGTGTAAGGGGCAAGGACTTGCCAATGTGTTTACGGGTTTTCTTGGTGGTATGGCGGGTTGCGCCATGATTGGTCAATCGATGATTAATATAAAGTCCGGCGGACGTGGACGTCTATCGAGTTTAGCGGCGGGTGTATTCTTGCTCATAATGGTGGTCTTTCTTGGGCCCTGGTTAAAACAGATCCCTATGGCCGCTTTGGTCGCGGTAATGATTATGGTGGCCATAGGTACGTTCTCGTGGCAGTCCATTATGGATATGAAAAAACATCCACTGTCGACCAATATTGTGATGCTGGCAACGGTTGCTATGGTGGTAGCCACTCATAATCTTGCTATCGGTGTATTTGTTGGAGTGCTACTTGCTTCTCTATTCTTTGCCAACAAGATTAGTCGCATGATGGTGGTTAGGAATAATATCGGTGAAAGTGACAGTTGTGAATATCGGGTGATTGGCCAAGTGTTCTTTGCGTCATCGGATAAATTTACCGATTCATTTGATTTTAAAGAAGTATTAGAGTCAGTCACTATCGATTTATCGGCGGCTCACTTTTGGGATGTGACGGCGGTATCTGCATTGGATAAAGTGGTGATTAAATTTCGTCGAGAGGGTACACATGTGAACCTTATTGGTATGAATCAAGCGACTCGCACCATTGTTGATAAATTTGGGGTACACGATAAGCCCGAAGAAGTTGAAAGACTACTGGCTGGACACTAAGAGGATGATACAGATGAAGAATATAGTTGCGTGTATTGATGGTTCTAAATTGACTCTAGCCACCTGTGAAGCCAGTGCTTGGGTTGCACACAAAGTGAAAGCACCGTTAACGTTATTGCATGTGCTCGATAAAGCCACCAGACCTGTGGTGAGCGAATTGTCGGGCCAAATTGGCTTTGGTAGCCAAGAAGACCTACTCAATGAACTGGTAGAGCTTGATGAGCTGCGCAGTAAAGTGGCGCTTAAACATGGTAAGCAGTTACTGATAGATGCAGAAGAGTTAGCGCAAGTGCGAGGCGTGAGTGATATCCATAAATTACAACGCCATGGCAGTTTACTCGACACATTAATGGATCTAGAAGATGATTTGAGGGTGTTAGTGCTGGGGAGGTCGGGTGAAGATCATAGCAGCACTAAAACAATAGGCTCACAGCTTGAAAGTGTGATTAGAACGATTAAGGCCCATACCCTCGTGGTCAGCGAAAGCTTCGAAGTGCCAAGCTCCTATATGATCGCCTTTGATGGTAGTGCAACCAGTGACAAGCTGATTGAAAAGGCTATCAAGACGCCTTTGCTTGTCGGTTTGGAGTGTCATTTGGTGATGGTTGATGGCTCTGGTGACAAGAGCGCAGCTTTTCAACAAGCATCGCAGCAGCTTACTGAGGCTGGGATCATGGTGACAGAGCGAGTGTTAACTGGAGATGTAGATAGCGCATTACTCGATTACCAAGAGCAACAACAGCTTGGGATGATAGTGATGGGGGCCTATGGCCACACAAAGTTACGCCAGTACTTTCTCGGCAGTAACACCACGCAAGTGCTGATAAAAAGCAGCGTACCCTTGTTGTTAATCCGTTAATTATGCAGAGATAGAGGAGCCGATAATCAGCTCCTCTATTTTTTAGCCGCACCACAGCGTCAGCCATATTTAAAAGTGAGTTAAACACGAGTTAACTGACAAACCCCGCCGCAATTGGTTAGAATAACCTAGATTTTTTAAACTCCAGAGCGACCACTATGCACGTACATATTTTAGGGATCTGTGGCACCTTCATGGGCGGCCTCGCGTTGCTGGCTCGAGCTGAAGGGCACAAGGTAACGGGCAGCGATGCCAATGTTTACCCGCCAATGAGCACTCAACTAGAAGAGCAAGGTATTGAGCTGATCCAAGGTTTCGATCCTACTCAATTGGGTAAAAATGAAGATGATGCGCCCGATCTTGTGGTGATCGGCAATGCTATGAGCCGAGGTAATCCTTGCGTTGAAGCAGTGCTTAACCGCGGCCTTAAGTATACCTCTGGCCCGCAGTTTCTAGCAGAGCACATCTTGGCTGAGCGCTGGGTATTAGCGGTTGCTGGCACCCATGGTAAAACGTCTACCTCGAGTATGTTGGCGTGGATCCTCGAAGACTGTGGCTATGAGCCGGGATTTTTGATTGGTGGTGTACCGCAAAACTTCGGGGTATCGGCTCGCCTTGGCGGTTCGCCGTTTTTTGTGGTTGAAGCTGATGAATACGACAGCGCCTTTTTTGATAAACGTTCTAAGTTTGTCCACTATCAACCGCGTACTCTGGTGATCAACAACTTAGAGTTCGATCACGCCGATATATTTGATGATCTTAAAGCGATCCAACGCCAGTTTAATCACGTAATACGGACGGTTCCTGGTGAAGGAAAAGTGATCTGGCCAGCAGATGCGATAAGTGTGCAGCAAGTCATCGCGCTAGGTTGCTGGAGTGAGCAAGAGACATATCATTTAAATGCCGTGACTAACGGCTGGCATGCTCATAATCTTAGCGATGATGCTCATCAGTTTGAAGTCTTCTTCAATGGTGAGTTGCAGGGGGTTGTCGATTGGGAACTCATTGGCCAGCACAATATCGAAAATGCGGTGATGGCAATTGCCGCAGCGAGGCACGTTGGGGTTAAGCCTGATGCCGCCATTGAAGCGTTAGCCAAGTTTGCACCTCCTAAGCGCCGCATGGAGCTGCTTGGTACTATAAGCGGTATCGAAGTTTATGATGACTTTGCGCATCACCCAACGGCCATAGCAACATCTCTAGCGGGTATGCGAGCCAAAGTGGGCCAGCGTAAGGTGACGGCGATTTTAGAGCCGCGTTCGAACACCATGAAGAGCGGCGTGCACAAGGACACCTTGGCAAACTCATTGGCTTTGGCTAGCAATGTCTTTTTATATCAAGCGGGCAATATTGACTGGGACATTAGCACCGCAATGGCCACAGCCTCGGTGCCAGTTGCTGTGTTGTATGATATTGATGAGATTATAGAGCAGGTCGTCGCTCAGGCGAGCAGTGGAGATACTATTATCATTATGAGTAATGGCGGCTTCGGCGGATTACATCAAAAGCTGCTGGCACAATTAAACACTAAAACAGGTAAATAACTAGCCATGAGTGTGACATACCATAAAGCAGACAAGTCTATTAGCCTGGCGTGGACTGGCGCCTCGGGCGCTCCATATGGCCTGAGATTATTAGAAGCACTGTTGAGAAGTGATTATCAAGTGTTCTTGATGATCTCATCAGCAGCGAGAGTGGTATTGGCCACAGAGCAAGGCCTGCAGTTAAGCGCCAATAGCGATAAAGCGCAAGCACAGTTATTAGCGCAGTTTGGCGACGTGGCTGGCGAGCTCATTGTATTGGGTAAAGAGGAGTGGTTTTCGCCGCCAGCTTCGGGTTCTGCGGCGCCAAAACAGATGGTCATCTGTCCGTGCAGTACAGGGACATTAGCATCGGTTGCAACGGGTATGAGTAATAATTTACTCGAACGAGCGGCTGATGTTGTAATAAAAGAGCGAGGCCAATTAATCTTGGTTCCTCGAGAAACTCCTTTTAGTGCCATACACTTAGAGCATATGTTGTCGCTCTCTCGCTTAGGCGTAACCATTATGCCTGCAGCGCCAGGCTTTTATCATAATCCCAAATCGGTTGAAGATCTGGTAGACTTTATGGTCGCCCGAATTCTTGACCATTTGGGCGTTGACCATGCATTAACGAATCGTTGGGGTTATGACAAGCATAATACCAACGACATCGACTATTGAGAGTTTTATGAAACACACCATTGAAGTGATGATCTCTGCAGAAGAGATCGATCAAAAATTGGACATTTTGGCTGAGCAAATTAATACGCATTATGCCGAAAGTGACCGCCTGTTAATGGTAGGTCTACTTAAGGGTTCTGTTGTGTTTATGGCAGATCTTTGTCGACGTATTAAAGGCCACGTAGAGATCGATTTTATGTCGGTATCAAGTTATGGCAATGCGATGACAAGCAGTCGCGACGTAAAAATCCTTAAAGACGTACAGTCCGAGATCCAGGGGCGTGATGTACTGATTGTGGAAGATCTTATTGATTCTGGTAATACCCTTAACAAGGTGCGTGAGATCCTGATGATCCGCGAGCCAAAAAGTTTAGCGCTATGTACCTTACTTGATAAGCCTCAACGTCGTGAAGTTGATGTGCCTGTCGACTTTATCGGTTTTACCATCCCTGATGAGTTTATCGTTGGATATGGCATCGACTATGCGGAGCAGTATCGTAACTTACCTTACATCGCGAGAGTGATTCCGCTAGAAGATTAATATTGTCTCTATAGCTTAGGTCGGGTTTTGATGCTTATTGGCGTTAAACTGATTATTGAGCTAGAAGCGCAATCGATACTAATGACTCTCGCTATTGCGGGAGTTTTTTTTACTTAATACAGAGTGATTGGAATAACCATGGCAAATACAGAAGCCGCCTTAGTTATCGACTCCTTAAAAAAAACCTATAAAGGCGGAGTTGAGGCAGTAAAGGGCATAAGCTTAACAGTGAATAAGGGCGATTTTTTTGCGCTACTTGGGCCTAACGGAGCAGGTAAATCAACGACGATTGGTATTATTAGTTCTTTGGTGCAAAAGAGTTCGGGAAAAGTGTCTGTATTTGGACATGATATTGATAACGAGCTTGAACTCGCCAAACTCAGTATTGGCCTAGTGCCTCAAGAGTTTAATTTTAATCAGTTTGAAACGGTACAGCAAATTGTTGTCAATCAAGCGGGTTACTACGGCGTTAAGAAAGAGGTGGCACTAGAACGTGCTGAAAAACACCTTAGTCAACTTGACCTGTGGGAAAAACGCAACAGTCCAGCGCGTGAACTCTCTGGCGGCATGAAGCGCCGTTTGATGATCGCGCGTGCGTTAATGCATGAGCCACAATTGTTGATTTTAGATGAACCAACAGCGGGTGTAGATATTGAATTGCGTCGCTCTATGTGGACCTTTCTTACCGAGCTAAATGAGCAGGGCGTGACGATTATTCTCACCACTCACTATTTAGAAGAAGCCGAAATGCTTTGCCGCAATATCGGTATTATCGACAAAGGTGTGCTGGTGGAATGCACGAGCATGAAGTCGTTGCTTAGCCGTTTGAATATGGAAACGTTTATTCTTGATTTGGGTTGTGACTTGAATGAAAATCCCGCGCTTGAGCAGACGGTGTGTCGCTTAACAGATCCACATACCTTAGAGGTTGATGTGGCAAAAGAGCAGAGTCTTAATGATGTTTTTGTACAGTTGAGTGCGCTTAATATTCAAGTGCTGTCGATGCGTAATAAGGCCAATCGCTTAGAAGAACTGTTCGTTGAGTTAGTCGAAAAAGGTAAAGTGTCTGGGGGCGGAAAATGAATATGAGAGCGCTGTATTTTACAGCTTTTAAAAGTATCTTAACCAAAGAGATAAACCGTTTTACCCGTATTTGGATCCAAACTTTGGTGCCTCCTGCGATCAGTATGACCCTGTATTTCCTGATATTTGGTAACTTAGTGGGTAAACGCATTGGTGAGATGGGCGGTGTCTCTTATATGGAGTTTATCGCGCCAGGTTTAATCATGATGGCAGTGATTACCAGCTCTTATTCTAATGTGGCATCCTCCTTTTTTAGCGCTAAATTTCAGCGTAACTTGGAGGAGCTTATCGTTGCACCTGTGCCGCACTATGTCATTATCGCAGGCTATGTTGGCGGCGGTGTTGTCCGTGGCTTGTTTGTGGGCGCTATCGTGACGTTAGTGGCGATGTTCTTTGTCGATATCACCATACAGCATGCTGGATTGGTGGCGATTACGGTGTTCTTAACGGCAGTTTTATTTGCCTTAGGTGGACTCATTAATGCCATTTTTGCAAAAAGTTACGATGATATCAGTATTGTTCCTACCTTTGTTTTGACCCCATTGACCTATCTCGGTGGCGTGTTTTATTCGTTATCATTACTGCCCGATTTTTGGCAAGCGGTATCGGCATTAAACCCTGTGGTATATATGATTAACGTATTCCGTTTTGGTTTCTTAGGCTATGCCGACATCAGTGTTCCTTTGTCAGTTGCAGTCATGGTTGGCTTCTGTGTCGGGTTATGGAGTTTAGCTTACTACCTTATCTCGCGCGGAATAGGCTTGAGAAGCTAATAGAGAGTGTAATGACTTTAAAAGCCAACAATTAAATTGTTGGCTTTTTTATTGGTTTATTTTTGTGTTCGACTAAGCACTAACTCTGCTCGATAAAGGCGACTATTTCGAATCAATACGCAATGGTATTGAGTGTATAACGACACGAGTGCGCCGCTATCCGTATGAGTTTATTTTTGTGTACGACTAAGCGCTAACTCTGCTCGATAAAGGCGACTATTTCGAATCAATACGCAATGGTATTGAGTGTATAACGACACGAGTGCGCCGCTATCCGTTTCGATATAGTTGGCTTTTT
>NZ_PJBL01000098.1:0-234 GCF_002836135.1 Shewanella sp. GutCb
TTTCAGCGTAAGTGTTTAATAAGCTGTTATTAATAAACTTTTCAGACTTTTTACTGTGCACGCTTTCTCAACATGTCTTGGCAAAACGCGCGAGCCGTATATTGAAATGTTATATGCCATGAAAGTTTTGGTGTTTATTTCTATGTAAGGATGCACAAGTGGAACAGTTAGTTATAGAGTTTAAAAAAAATAAACGGTTTTGGTATCCAGAAGTTGATGTTTCAAAGCTTAACT
>NZ_PJBL01000099.1:0-234 GCF_002836135.1 Shewanella sp. GutCb
CATAAAAAACAGACACGAAAAAGCCCTAGCATTGCTGCTAGGGCTTATCGTAATGTTGGCGGAGTGGACGAGACTCGAACTCGCGACCCCCGGCGTGACAGGCCGGTATTCTAACCAACTGAACTACCACTCCTTTAGCAAAAAGCCGAAGCATGATGCTAAATTCTTTTAAAGTCGCTAACGTGTCAAAGGTTAGTAGACTCGCTTTACCTCTTTATAAGAGATTAAGCTAAA
>NZ_PJBL01000100.1:0-227 GCF_002836135.1 Shewanella sp. GutCb
TAACGCCTCAATAAGAGGCTAAAAATTGTTTGCTAAAATGTGAAGCGAAGCGGAACCGAGCAAACTGTTTTTAGTCCTGCTTTATTGCCTTGTTATATGCCAAGCGCTTAAAGCTTATGAATCACTTTGCAAGAGAATACTATAAGACTTAACAATCCCTTGCCAATTACTGTTTGGGGTAATAGAGGTGACTACCCAACCTTGATTTTTTAATTCAAAGATATGAT
>NZ_PJBL01000101.1:0-220 GCF_002836135.1 Shewanella sp. GutCb
AACAGTAGAACTTGAAGGTGGCTCTTTAGTTATCAATGAAGATGGCTCTTACACCTTCACTCCAAATGATAACTGGAATGGCAGCGTCCCTGTCATTACATACACCACCAATACCGGTTCAACAGCGACATTGACCCTTGAAGTCACGCCTGTAGATGACGCTAGTCTATTAGCCAACGACAGCCAAACTATCGACGAAGATGGCGTTGCCACTGGCAAC
>NZ_PJBL01000102.1:0-217 GCF_002836135.1 Shewanella sp. GutCb
GCCAGGCGCCACTCTTTCTAAGATGGGTCTCGAAAGAGAGTGAACAGCCCGTTGTTAACGCAACGGGCTTTTTTACGTCTGCGATTTGAGTGTTGTTACGTTGCTGAATTGCCGGAACGACAGAATGCAGGGGCAGTAGCATCGGCATAATCGTGTTGTGGCCGATATAACCAGGTGCGAATCGAACATTTCCAGGCGCCACTCTTTCTAAGATGGG
>NZ_PJBL01000103.1:0-211 GCF_002836135.1 Shewanella sp. GutCb
AAAATGGTCGATTCGCACCTGGGCTATATCGGCCACAACACGATTATGCCGATGCTATTGCCCCTGCATTCTGTCGTTCCGGCAATTCAGCAACGTAACAACACCCAAATCGCAGACGTAAAAAAGCCCGTTGCGTTAGCAACGGGCTGTTCACTCTCTTTCGAGACCCATCTTAGAAAGAGTGGCGCCTGGAAATGTTCGATTCGCACCA
>NZ_PJBL01000104.1:0-204 GCF_002836135.1 Shewanella sp. GutCb
GTTATTGAGTTCGTAAGACCAGTTGCCGTCAGCATCAATAGTGAAGCTACCGTAGTTGCCATCAGCAACATCAGTTTGGACTTGGAAGACGGCTTCGCCACCATCCACATCGGTGACGGTCAAGCTGCCAGAGACAGCTTCAACGGTATCGACATCGCTATCTGTTAAACCATCTTCAGTGACGGTGCCCGCATCGCTATCGCC